>NZ_JALPKQ010000030.1:0-67517 GCF_051383655.1 Geodermatophilus sp. CPCC 205761 | reverse complement strand
AACCCGTGACGCGCACCCTGGAGGTCCCGGGTGCCGTGCTGACCTACGACGTCCGTCCCGGCCGCGGGCGGGGCCGCCGCGGGCGCGGCGTGCGCCCACCACCACAGCGTCCACGCCCAGGCGGTGGTGCAGGCCCCCTGGACCGCGAGGTGCGCGGCCAGCTGCCCGCGGCTGCCCACGGCCACCAGCAGGGCGGCGGCCGCGGCGGCGCAGGCCGCACCCGTGACCGCGGTGGGCCGGCGGGTGCGCGCGTCCATGCCCAGCCCGGCGGCCAGCGCGAGCAGGTACAGGGCGCTGAGCGCGACGGCCGCACCGCGGGCGGCGGCCGGGCCGCCGGGCGGCACGGTGCAGAGGGCGGCCAGCCCGCCGCAGGCGACGGCGGTGGGGATCACGGCCGGTCGCTCGTCGGCCCGGAGCAGCCCGGTGAGCAGGCACAGCGCCGCGGTGACGGCGAACAGCCAGGTGAGCGCCGTCCACCGCTCCTCGGCCAGCAACTGGACCAGGCACAGCACGATGAGCGTGGCGCAGGCGGCGGCGACCGGCGGCAGCACGACCCGGCGGGTCGCGCCGGTGAGCAGCGCCGCGGCGGCCGAGGCGACGCCCACGCCCAGGTAGCCGGCGAGCGGGACGGCCACCGGGCCGGGGGAGTGCAGGGCGGCGCCGACGGCGGCCCCGACCGCGATGCCCGCGAGGACGGGAACGGCCGAGGGGGGTCGCAGGAGGGGCCGCAGGATCGCCCGTTCGCGGGGGGCGAGCAGGGCGGCGGCGGACACGGCGGCCAGCACCACGGACACCCACCGGCCCGGGCCCGCGCCGGTCCAGGCCACGGTGACCGCACCGACGACCCCCGCGGTCCACCAGGCCAGGGCGGTGAGGAGGGCGAACCGGGCGACCACCGGACGCGCGGCGCACGCCGTCGCCAGACCGGCCAGGGCCGTGCCCACCGCCAGGCCGACCTCGGGCAGCCCGGTCGGCACCCCCTCGAACGCGCGCAGCACCGCCACCTGCGCCGCCGCCCAGGTGGCCAGCGGCCACACGGCCGGCCGGGGCAGCAGGAACCCCAGCACGGCGAACGCGCCGCCCACGACGACCAGCGGCCACACGCTCCCGGTGAGCACCGGACCCCGGGCGCCGACGGCGACCGCGGTCAGTGCGACCGCCGCGGTGGCGAACGCCTCCTCCGACCGCGGGAGGACGGCGACCGCGCCGGCCCACGACGCCAAGGCCGCCGCCGCGGCGAGACCGACGAGCCCGACCAGGATCCAGCTGCCGCCGAACACCGCGGTCAGCCCGGCGCCGGCGATCGCGACGAGGAGGACGCCGACGGCGAGCAGCCACTCCAGCCCCCGGACGCGATAGGCGAGCGGCGGAGGTGGCGCAGTGTCCACGGCGGCCCCCTCGCGCATCGGTTCCCCGCGCCCACCGTAGGGCCGGGGGTCCGGTGACACCCGGCGGCGGTCACCGCCGCGGGGCCGGCCGGGGGACCGCCGCCGCGGGGCTCAGCGCGCGAGGGGTGCCGGAGACCTCGACCCTGCGGCGAGCGCCCGTCCGATGCCGTGGGCCGTGGTGAGGAGCGCGGGGATCACCGCCGCGGCTCGCCCGTCCTCGTTCGGGATGATGACCGACAGCGCCGCCGCGACCTCGCCGTCGGCTCCCCAGATGGGGACGGCGACCCCCGCGGCCTCCTCGTGCACCCAGCCGCGCACCACCGAGTAGCCCCGGTACCGGGTCTCGGCCAGGAGGCGCCGCAGCTCGGCGGGGTCGGTCACGGTGAGCGGGGTCATGCGGCGCAGCGACCCGGCCAGGACCCGCTCCTGCACTCCCGCGCTGGCGTGGGCGAGCAGGACGAGCCCCGAGGAGCAGGCGTGGGCCGGCAGCCGGCTGGCGGTCCGGGTGATGTTGACGACCTCCGCTCCGCGCGCCGACTTCCGCTCGAGGTACAGCGCCTCGTCCCCCTCGAGCACCGCCAGCTGGGTGTGCTGTCGCACGGCCGCGTGCAGGTCGTCCATGAAGGGCATCGCGAGGTCCCGCAGCCCGACGGTCTCCGAGGAGCGCGAGGCCAGCTCCCACATCCGCAGGCCGACGCGTACCTGGCGGTCGCTGCCCTTCTCCAGCAGTCCCAGCTCGACGAGCTCGCCGACGAGCCGGTACGTCGTCGGTGTCGGGAGACCTGCGCGTCGCGCCACGGCGGCGACCGGGAGCGACCGGTGGTCGGCGTCGAAGACCTCGAGGATGCGCACCGCCCTCGTCAGCACGTTGTCCCGCGGTTCGGTGCCGGTCATGCCGAGAGCGTGACATGCGCCATGACCCCGGTCACCAGAACTTTCTCGGCACGTGAGAACGCTCGTGGTCACCCAGCGACGTGCGCCGCACAGTCCTCGTGCACGGACCGGCGAGCGGAGGGCGACGGATGAACGAGGGACAGCAGGTGCGGACGCACCTGGTCGGAGCGGAGGACGCCGGGGTGCCGCGGCAGGTGGACGCGGTCGTCGTCGGCGCCGGCTTCGCGGGGGTGTACGCCCTCCACCGGCTCCGCACGCTCGGCATGACCGTGCAGGTCTTCGAGGCCGGCAGCGACATCGGCGGCACGTGGTACCACAACCGCTATCCCGGGGCCCGGTGCGACATCGAGAGCCTCGACTACTCGTACTCGTTCGACGACGACCTCCAGCAGGAGTGGCACTGGACCGAGCGGTACGCCTCCCAGCCGGAGCTCCTCGCCTACATCCGCCACGTCGCGGACCGCTTCGACCTGTGGCGGGACATCCGCCTGGACAGCCGCGTGGACGAGGCGTCCTTCGACGAGGAGACCTCGCGGTGGACGGTGCGCACCGACGACGGCGTGCTGGTCACGGCGCGCTTCTGCATCCTGGCCACGGGCGTGCTCTCGGTGGCCCAGGTGCCGGACGTCCCCGGCCTGGACACCTTCCGGGGTCAGTGGTTCCACACCGGCGACTGGCCGCACGAGGGCGTGGACGTCACCGGCAAGCGGGTCGGCGTCATCGGCACCGGGTCCTCGGGCACCCAGCTGATCCCGCTGGTGGCCGACCAGGCGGCCCACCTCACGGTCTTCCAGCGCACGGCGAACTTCTGCATGCCGGCTCAGAACCACCCGATGATCGAGCAGGTCGAGCGGGAGTGGAAGGCGGAGTACCCGGAGCGCCGCGCCAAGGCCCGCGTCTCCGGCTTCGGGCACAACCAGCTGTCGAACCCGAAGAAGGCCATGGAGGTCTCGGCGGAGGAGCGGCGGCGGGAGTTCGAGCTGCGCTGGCAGCTGGGCGGGCTGTACATGATGCGGGCCTTCTCCGACATCCTCGTCGACCCGGTCGCCAACGAGGAGTGCGCCGAGTTCGTCCGCGGCAAGATCCGCGAGATCGTGGCCGACCCCGAGGTGGCGGAGCTGCTCAGCCCGAGGGGCTTCCACTTCGGCACGAAGCGGCTGTGCTCCGGCACCGGCTACTACGAGACGTTCAACCGCGAGAACGTGAGCCTGGTCGACGTCCGGTCGGCGCCCATCGAGCGGATCACGCCGACCGGGCTGGCGACGACGGACCGCACCTACGAGCTGGACGTGCTCATCTTCGCCACCGGCTTCGACGCGATGACCGGCTCCATGCTGAAGATCGACATCCGAGGGGTCGGCGGCCGCACGCTGCGGGAGAAGTGGGCGCACGGTCCGCGCAGCTACCTCGGGGTGGCTCCCGCGGGCTTCCCCAACCTGTTCATCGTGGCCGGGCCGGGCAGCCCGTCGGTCTTCAGCAACATGGTGAACAGCATCGAGCAGCACGTCGAGTGGATCACCGACCTGCTCGAGCACGCGACGCTCCAGGACGCCCGCCGGGTCGAGGCCACCGAGGAGGCCGAGCAGGCCTGGGTCGAGCACGTCAACGAGGTGGCCGGCAGGACGCTCTACCCCCGGTCGCCGAACTCCTGGTTCTTCGGCGCCAACACCCCCGGCAAGCCACGGGTCTTCATGCCCTACGTCGGTGGTGTGGGGACCTACCGGCAGATCGCCGGCGACGTCGCCGCGAAGGACTACGAGGGCTTCGTGATCGCGTGACGGGAGCCGCCGTCCCCCGCCCAGACAGCACCCCCGAGAGAGAAGGAAACCGGTGAAGCGATCACTGAGGTCACGAGCGACGCTGACGATGGCCACTGCCCTGTGCGTCCTGTCCGTGGCGGCCTGCGGCGGCTCCGCCGAGGACGCCGAGGCAGCAGGGGCCAGCACGGGCGGAGGGGGCCCCGAGACCACGGACGTCAGCGTCGGCGTGCAGCCCTTCGCCGAGGTCTCGGCGTTCTACGTGGCGATGCAGGAGGGCCTGTTCGAGGACGAGGGGCTGACGGTCACCCCGCAGGTCGCGGGCGGCGGCGGTGCCGGGCTGATCCCCGGGCTGGTCTCCGGTGAACAGCAGTTCGCCTACAGCAACTACGTGTCGGTCGTGCAGGCCGCGTCGGAGGGACTGCCGCTCAAGGTCGTCCGTGAGAACGACCGGCCCGGTGTCCAGGGGCTGTACACCCTGCCGAACAGCGGGATCAGCGCACCGGCCGACCTGGCCGGCAAGCGCATCGCGATCAACGGGCTGGGCAACATCATGGAGCTCACCACGCGCGCCGCCCTGGACGACGCCGGTGTCGACCCGGACAGCGTCACGTTCGTCGAGCTGCCGCCCCCGGACTTCCTGACGGCGCTGGGCTCGGGCAACGTCGACGCCGCCTGGCTGGTCGAGCCGTTCGTGAGCATCGGCACCGACACGCAGGGGGCCCAGCTGGTGCTCGACGTGTTCGCCGGGCCGACCGAGGACCTGCCGGTGGCGGGGTGGGTGACCTCCGCCCAGTTCGCGGCCGAGAACCCGGAGACCGTGGCCGCCTTCGAGCGGGCCATGGACGCCGCCGTGCAGATGGTCGCCGACGACCCAGCCCTCGTGGGCGAGGTCGTCCCCACGTACACCCAGCTCCCGCCGGAGGTGGCGGCCGGCCTCAACCCGATCGCGTTCGCGGTCGAGAGCGAGCCGGCGGACATCAGCCAGGTCGAGGAACTGATGCGTGAGTACGGGTTCATCGAGGAACAGGTGGACACGGGCGAACTGGTCCTCGCGGACGACTGACCGCGGCGCGCCGTGGCCCCGGCTCGTGGGACCGGGGCCACGAGCCGTCGCGGGGAGCGCCGGCCGGGCGGGCCGTCGTCGTCCCACCACAGCGGGGCTCACGGACGGGAGGACGGGCGTGCGGGTCGCGATCGCGGGCGGTGGCGTCGGGGGGCTGGCTGCGGCCGCGTTCCTCCACCGGAGGGGCATCGAGGTCACCGTCCACGAGCAGGCGCAGGAGTTCCGTGAGATCGGGGCGGGCCTGGTCGTCGCGCCGAACCTCATGCGGCTGCTGCGGCTTCTGGACCTGCACGAGGGCGTCGCCGCGAAGGCCGTGCGGCTCGAGGTGGGCTGGGAGTTCCGTCGGTGGGAGGACGGACGGGTGCTCTTCCAGCAGCCGCTCGACGACTCCGCCGCCATGTACGGCGAGGACACCTGGGTCATCCACCGTGCCGACCTGCTGGCGCTGCTGCGCTCGGCGGTTCCCGCCGCGGCTCTGCACCTCCGTGCCCGCGCCGAAGGGGTGGAGCAGGATGCCGACGGCATCCGGCTCCGGCTGGCCGACGGCACGTCCGTGGCCGCCGACGCGGTGATCGGCGCGGACGGTGTGCACTCGGTCCTGCGGGGTGCCGTGACCCGGGCGGAGCCCCCGCGCTACTCGGGACTGTGCGCGTGGCGCTCGCTCGTGCCGGCGGAGCGCGCGCCGGAGCTGGCCCGCCGACCGGTCCAGACCCTCTGGCTCGGGCCGGAGCACCACCTGGTGCACTATCCGGTCTCCAGCGGGCGCCTGGTCAACCTGGTGGCCTTCTCGCCGGCCGGGGACTTCGCGGTGGAGTCGTGGGAGTCCCGGGGGCGGGTCGAGGACCTCGCGGCCGAGTTCGCCGGCTGGGATCCCCGGCTGGAGGCACTCGTGGCGGCCGCGGGCGAGGTCGGCCGGTGGGCCCTGCTGGACCGCGAACCGATCGGCACGTGGACGTCCGGACGGCTGGCGCTGCTCGGCGACGCCGCTCATCCGATGTTCCCGTTCTTCGCCCAGGGTGCGGCGCAGGCGGTGGAGGACGCCGCGGTACTGGCCGTCTGCCTGGCGGAGCCCGGGATGACCGTCCCGGAGGCGCTGGCCTTCTACGAGTCCGTGCGGGGGCCTCGCGCGGCCCGCGTGCAGACGGCCAGCCGGGGGCGACAGGGCCACCACCACCTGCCCGACGGCCCGGAGCAACGGGCCCGGGACGCCGCCTTCGCCACGGACGATCCGCTGGCCCACAACGCCTGGCTCTACGCTCACGACGCGCTGCAGGCGGCGCACCAGGCGGTCGCGGAGCGGCGCGGCGGATGAGCGGGGGGAGTCACCGCATCTCGGTCACCCAGGCGACCGCCTCGCGCGCCTGCTGACGTCGGCGTTCGTAGGTGGCGCCGACCACCAGGAGGAGCAGCCCGGCCGTGGCGAGGGTGACCCACCGCGGCAGCAGCGGCGCGTACGGCGTCAACCGGCCCAGCACCACGAACGCCAGCGCGGCCGCCCCCACGACGAACGGTGCCTGGCGGTGCGCCAGCGTGCCTGCCACGGTGAGCGCCGCGGCGGCCGCGACCACGCCGACCAGCCGCAGGGCCGTCGGCTCGGCGACGACGACCAGCGTCGACGGGACCAGCGCCACCACGGCCGCCGGCCCCTCCGCCGCCCAGGAGCGCGCCCCGGCGCGCACCTGCGGCAGGGCGACCAGCAACAGCGCCGCCGCGGCCGGCAGGGTGTACGCCTCCACGGCGTCGACCGAGGCCCCGGCCGTGGCGATCCAGCCGGCGACCACGAGTTCGCCCACGGCGGCCACGGCCACCGGCCGGCGTCGGACCACGAGCGCGTAGCACCCGGCCGCCGCCCCGGCGAGGGCCAGCTGCACACCGACCTGCCCCCAGGCTCCTGCGGTCGCGGTGCTGAGGCCCGCGGCCACGCCCGCGACGGCGCCGCACGCGGCGGCCACCGGCTCCTCCCGCTCGGGAGCACGGAGCGCGGCGACGGCGAACGCTCCGGCCGCGACCAGCGCCACGAGCAGGCCGGCGGCCGGCGAGGACAGCGAGCCGTCCTCGCGCGCCAGCAGGGCCGCGGCGACGGGGAGCAGCAGCGCGGCACCGGTGGCGTGCGGCCGGAGGGCAGGGAGCCGGACGGCGGCCGTCGCCGCCGGGACGACGGCGGCCAGGACCACCAGCGCGAGGACGTCGAACCGTCCCTCGCCGTAGCGCAGCAGGGCCTCACCGGCCGCCAGGACCACTCCACCGGCGAGCAGCCCGCTGCGCGCCACGGGCCGGGCGGCGAGCAGGACGGCGGCGGTGAGCAGGACGGTGCCCAGGCCGGCCGCGGCGAGCCACCCCGCCGTGCCGTAGCGCTCCAGCGACCCGGCCAGCGCGAGGGCCGCGACGGCCGCCGCGCTCCCGGCCACGACCGGCGCGGGGGTCAGGTGGGCGGCCAGTCGCGCGTCGCGGAGCAGCACGAGAACGACGCCGCCGGCCGCCGTCAGCAGGACGGTCGTCGTCCAGGAGTCGACCGGCCCCCGCTCCCACGCGGAGAGCGTGCCGCCGAACGCGGCAGCGGCGGCCCACCCTGCCGCCAGCACCCGCGCGGACGGCGTGACGGCGGGGCGCACCCGGAGCAGCACCAGCACGTCGAGGAGGGCGACCCCCAGCGCGGCCGCCACCCCGGCCGGCCCGACGACGGCGTCGGCCGGCAGCAGCAGGAGCGGAACCGGCTGGGCGGCGACGAGGGCGACCAGCGGCCAGGTGACCGTGCTCCGGGTGGCCCGGCCGAGTCCCAGCGCGACGCCGGCGACGACCGTGCACGAGATCGCCGTCCACAGCCGCAGGGGGACGCCGTCCAGGCCCCACAGGCCCAGCGCGCGGGCCGCCCCCAGGTCGACGGCGAGCAGCGCGGCCCCTGCCGCGGCGAGCGCCTCCTCGGTGGCCCGCAGCCCGCGCCGAGCCGTCCACGCGGACACCGCGCACGCCGCCGCGGTGACGGTGAGCATGACGAGGGACTGGAAGGCCGGCCCCAGCCGGGTCCAGGCCACCGCGACGAACGCGATGGCGGCGGCCACGACCAGCAACGCGCCCAGCCCGAGCAGCACCTGCTGCGGGCTGACCGGCCGGCGCGGCGTCCGCGGAGGCGGCGGCGGGAGCGGAGCAGCCGGCCCGGGCGGAGCAGCGGGGAACGGCGGCGCCGGGAAGGGCGGCGGAGCCGGCCACGCAGGCGGGGCGGTGGGCAGAGGCGGGGCGGTGGACGGCGGCGTGGCCGGGCGGGCGGTCGCCCGCAGCGTGGCCAGCAGCTGCTCGCGGTCGCGAGCCAGTTCGTTGATCGTCGTGCCGATGCGGGCCACCACCCGCGCCGCCTCGCCGGCGGCGGGCAGCCCGCAGGAGGGGCAGGGAGCGGGGCCCGGCCCGTCGGTCGGCCGGCCGCACACCGGGCACGGAGGGCCCCACGACGTCCCGTTCGGCGAGGTCATGCCGGGATCCTGGCCCGGCGGCCGCCGCCGTGGGAGGGGTCGTCACCCACCTGTGGACGGCGGTGCCGCCGATGTCACCCCGGAAGTCGGCGCCCGACGGCCGGAGGAGCGCCTACCCTGGGATCAGTGATCACGACGACCGGCCTCGAGCTGCGCGCCGGCGCCCGCGTCCTCATCAGTGAGGCCGCCCTGCGCGTGCAGCCCGGTGACCGCATCGGCCTGGTCGGCCGCAACGGCGCCGGCAAGACCACCACCCTCACCACGCTCGCCGGCGAGCGGCTCCCGCACGCGGGCCGGGTGGAGGTCACCGGGGAGATCGGCTACCTGCCGCAGGACCCGCGCAGCGGCGACCTGGACATCACCGCCAGCGACCGGGTGCTCTCCGGCCGCGGCCTCGACGCCCTCCGCGCGCAGATGACCAAGGCCCAGATCGCGATGGCCGAGCCCGCCGACGACGCCGAGCGCGACCGCGCGGTGCGACGCTACGGCCGGCTCGAGGACCAGTTCGCCGCCCTCGGCGGGTACGCCGCCGAGAGCGAGGCGGCCCGCATCTGCACGGCGCTGGGGCTGCCCGACCGGGTGCTCGTCCAGCCGCTGCGCACCCTCTCCGGCGGCCAGCGGCGTCGCGTGGAGCTGGCCCGCATCCTGTTCTCCGACGCCGAGACGCTGCTGCTCGACGAGCCCACGAACCACCTGGACGCCGACTCGATCACTTGGCTGAAGAGCTTCCTGGGCGCGCACAAGGGCGGTCTCATCGTCATCAGCCACGACGTGGAGCTGCTCGACGCCGTCGTCAACAAGGTCTGGCACCTGGACGCCAACCGGGCCACCGTCGACATCTACAACCTCGGCTGGAAGCCCTACCTCGCGCAGCGGGAGACCGACGAGCGGCGGCGCAAGCAGGAGCGGGCCAACACCGAGCGCAAGATCGACGCCCTGAGCGCGCAGGCCGACCGGATGCGCGCCAAGGCGACGAAGGCCAAGGCGGCGCAGAGCATGGACAAGCGCGCCCAGCGGCTGGCCTCCGGGCTGGAGGCCGTGCGGGTGCAGGACCGGGTCGCCAAGCTGCGCTTCCCGACCCCCACCGCGTGCGGGCGGACGCCGCTCACGGCGGAGGGCCTGTCGAAGAGCTACGGGTCGCTGGAGGTCTTCACCGACGTCGACCTCGCCGTCGACCGGGGCACGCGGGTCGTCGTCCTGGGCCTCAACGGCGCCGGCAAGACGACGCTGCTGCGCATGCTGGCCGGCACGGAGGTGCCCGACACCGGCGAGGTGAAGGCCGGCCACGGCCTGCGGGTGGGCTACTACGCCCAGGAGCACGAGACGATCGACCTCGACCGCTCCCTCCTCGAGGTGATGCGGTCCGCGGCGCCGGACAGCACCGACACCGAGCTGCGGCGCATCCTCGGCGCGTTCCTGTTCTCCGGCGACACCGTCGACCAGCGGGCCGGCACGCTGTCCGGCGGCGAGAAGACCCGGCTCGCGATGGCCACGCTGGTCGTCTCGGGCGCCAACGTGCTGCTCCTCGACGAGCCGACCAACAACCTCGACCCGGCCAGCCGCGAGCAGGTGCTGGACGCGCTGCGGACCTACACCGGCGCGATCGTGCTCGTCACCCACGACGAGGGCGCGGTGCGGGCACTGAACCCCGACAAGGTGATCCTGCTGCCCGACGGCACCGAGGACAGCTGGAGCGAGGACCTCGCCGACCTGGTCGAGCTGGCCTGACGCCGTCCCGGCCGGAGCCGTCCCCGCACCGGTCGTAGCGCATCTGGCATCGAGTGATCGCTTCGCGTCGCGCGTCCGGGGGTGCTGGGTGATCATGGACCGCGGGATGCCGTGGCCAGTGGGGCCCGGCGCCAAGGGGACGAGCAGCCACAGCGGACCGGCGGGGTCCGTGGCCGGTTGCTGACGGAGGGGAGTCATGGCCGACTCGAGCACTGCGGACCTCGGCAAGGGCAAGCGCATCACCGGCGGTGACCGGTCGTCGCTCGCCGACGAGCTGCGCAAGCGGTACGACGGCGGCGAGAGCATCCGCTCGCTGGCGACCTCGACGAACCGCTCGTACGGGTTCGTCCACCGCCTCCTGTCGGAGTCCGGTGCGACGCTCCGCAGTCGCGGGGGAGCGAACCGGAACAGCAAGAAGAGTTGACCCCGGAGGACCACGACGGGTGGGTGAGGACGGCGCGGGACGGCGCCGTCCTCACCGTCACCCTCGACCGCCCCGACCGGCTCAACGCGCAGACGCCCGCCACCTGGGCCGCCCTGGCCGCCGTCGGGAACTCGCTGGACGACGAGATCCGGGTCGTCGTGGTGCGCGGTGCGGGCCGCTCGTTCTCCGCGGGCCTGGACCGCGACCTGTTCAGCACCGACCCCGGCACCCCGGGCGGGCTCGGGGAGCTCGGCCGGCTGACGGCCGGGGAGGTGCAGGAGCGGATCCGCGGCTACCAGGCCGGGTTCCGCTGGCTGCGCTCGCCGGGGATCGTCTCGGTGGCCGGGGTGCAGGGGCACGCGATCGGGGCCGGTGCCCAGCTGGCGCTCGCCTGCGACCTGCGGGTGCTGACCGCGGACGCCGCGCTGCGGCTGCCGGAGGCGTCGCTCGGGCTGGTCCCGGACCTCACCGGCACCAGCACGCTGGTCGAGCTGGTCGGCTACTCGCGGGCGCTGGAGATGTGCCTGACCGGCCGGGCCGTCGGCGCCGCCGAGGCGCTCGCGGCCGGGCTGGCCAACCACGTCGTCCCGGCCGAGGGGCTCGACGCCGCCGTCGCGGAGCTCGTCACGGCGATCACCGCCGCACCGGCCGGCGCGAGCCGGGAGACCGCCGCGCTGCTCCGGGCCGCGGTGCGCAACGACCCGGCCGCGCAGGACGCCGCGGAACGGGCGGCACAGGTCCGGCGGCTGGCCGAACTCGTCGGAGGTCGCTGACATCCTGGGTGCGGAACAGGCCACCGGGTGGTGGTGTTGGCCCGACGACGGATGGAGGTGACGTGGACGTGCACGGTTCGATGACCTCCATGGCGACGATGCGGTCGTTCCGCCGCGACCCGTCGGTCGCCGCACGGGAGCTGCCCCCGGGCACGGTGCGCCGCATCCTCGGGGTGGCCCGGCCCTACCAGCGCGACCTCACCTGGTTCGTGCTGCTGGTGGTCGGTTCGTCGCTCATCGGCGTGCTCACGCCGCTGCTGGCCGGGCAGATCATCAACCGGATCGCGGGCCTGGAGGGCACGGCCGGCGACATCGTCCGCATCGCGCTGCTCATCGCCGGGCTGGCCGTCGTCGACGCCGGCATCTCCCTGGCCACCCGCTGGTTCTCCGCCCGCATCGGCGAGGGCGTCATCTACGACCTGCGCAGCAAGGTGTTCGAGCACGTCCAGCGGATGCCCGTCGCCTTCTTCACCCGCACCCAGACCGGCGCGCTGGTGAGCCGGCTGAACAACGACGTCATCGGTGCCCAGCAGGCGTTCACCTCGACCCTGTCGGGGGTGCTCTCCAACGCCATCGGCCTGGTGCTCACCGCCGGGGTCATGTTCAGCCTGTCGTGGCAGATCACCGCGCTGTCGCTCGTGCTCGTCCCCGTCTTCGTGCTGCCCGCGCGCCGCATCGGCCGGCGCCTGCAGGAGATCACCCGGGAGTCCTACGGGCTCAACGCGTCGATGAACGCCTCGATGACCGAGCGGTTCAACGTCGCCGGCGCGTTGCTGGTGAAGCTGTTCGGCCGGCCCCACGCCGAGGCGGAGGCCTTCCGCGGCCGGGCGGCCCGGGTGCGCGACATCGGCGTCCTGTCGGCCATGTACGGGCGCACCTTCTTCACCGCGCTCACCCTGGTCGCCGCCCTGGCCACCGCGCTGGTCTACGGCATGGGCGGCTGGCTGGCCTTCACCGGCTCGCTGAGCCCCGGCGACGTCGTCGCGCTGGCCCTGCTGCTGTCCCGGCTGTACGGGCCGCTGACCGCGCTGGCGAACGTCCGGGTCGACGTCATGAGCGCGATGGTGAGCTTCGACCGCGTCTTCGAGGTGCTCGACCTGGAGCCGATGATCCGCGAGGAGCCCGACGCCGTGCCGCTGCCGGCCGACGACCGGTCCATCGAGTTCGAGCACGTGTCGTTCAGCTACCCGTCGGCGGCCGAGGTGTCGCTGCCGTCGCTGGAGGACGTGTCGCTGCCCGAGCACGGCGGGCCGACGGCGGTGCTGCACGACGTCTCCTTCCGCGTCGAGCCGGGGCAGCTGGTCGCGCTGGTCGGGCACTCCGGCGCGGGCAAGTCGACGATCGCCAACCTGGTTCCCCGGCTGTTCGACGCGACCAGCGGGACCGTCCGGGTGGGCGGGCTCGACGTCCGGTCGGCCACCCTGGCCTCGCTCCGCGACGCGATCGGGGTGGTGAGCCAGGACGCGCACCTGTTCCACGACACGATCCGCGCCAACCTGCTCTACGCCCGGCCCGAGGCCTCCGAGGAGGAGCTGTGGGCGGCGCTGACCGGCGCGCGGATCGGCGGGCTGATCCGGTCCCTGCCCGACGCCCTGGACACGGTCGTCGGTGACCGCGGCTACCGGCTCTCCGGCGGGGAGAAGCAGCGGCTGGCGATCGCCCGCGTGCTGCTCAAGGCGCCCGGCATCGTGATCCTCGACGAGGCGACCGCGCACCTGGACAGCGAGTCGGAGGTGGCGGTGCAGCACGCGCTGGACACCGCGCTCACCGGCCGGACGTCGCTGGTGATCGCGCACCGGCTGTCCACGATCCGCAGCGCCGACCAGATCCTCGTCGTCGACGACGGTCGCATCGTGGAGTCGGGCACGCACGGTGAGTTGCTGGCGCTCGGTGGACGCTACGCCGACCTCTACCGGACCCAGTTCGCCGTCGGCGAGGGGCGGACGGTCGGCGCAGCCTGACCACTACCGTCACTCCTGTCGCAGTACCGCACAGAGGAGACAGCGCGTGACGTCAGCGCACCCCGCCGAAACACAGATCTGCGCGCTCTACGCCTCCTTCCTCGACGGCTGGAACCGGCGCAGCGGCGCAGCGGTCGCAGCCGGCTTCGCCGACGACGGCGACATCATCGGCTTCGACGGCAGCCACCACCGCGGCCGGCTGTCGATCGCCGCCGACCTCCGCCAGGTGTTCGGCAGCCACCAGACCCCGTCCTACGTCGGCGTCGTCCGGTCGGTCCGGCCGGTCGCGCCCGGCGTGGCCGCGCTGCTCGCGCACGCCGGGATGATCCCGGCCGGCGCGAGCGACTTCGACCCGGACCTGCACACGGTGCACACGATGGTCGCCGTGGACCAGGGGGGCGGCCGCTGGCGGATCTCGCTGTTCCAGTCGACGCCGGCCGCCTGGCACCAGCACCCGGAGGCCCGTGAGGCGCTGACCCAGGAGCTGCGCGGGTTGCTGGCCCCCCAGTGACCCCGGCGACCGGCGTCCCCGTGCTGGTCACCGCCGAGGAGCTGCGGGCCCGCCGCAGCCGGACGGTGCTGCTCGACGTCCGCTGGGCGCTGGGCGACCCGCACGGCCGCGAGCACCACTCCACCGGCCACCTGCCGGGGGCGGTCTTCGTCGACCTCGAGACCGAGCTCAGCGACCCGCCGTCCCCGTCGGCCGGGCGGCACCCGCTGCCCTCGCTGCAGCGGCTGCAGTCGGCCGCGCGGCGGTGGGGCATCCACGACGGCGACCCGGTCGTCGCCTACGACGACACCGGCGGGCTGGCCGCGGCGCGGGCCTGGTGGTTGCTGCGCTGGGGCGGGCTCCGCGACGTCCGGTTGCTCGACGGCGGCCTGGCCGCGTGGGTCCGCGCGGGCGGGTCACTGCAGCGCGGGGCGGTGACCCCCGAGCCGGGCGACGTGACGCTGACCGGCGGTGGCCTCCCGGTGCTGTCGATCGAGGAGGCGGCGGCCCTGCCCGGGGCGGGCGGCGTGCTCCTCGACGCGCGGGCGGCGGAGCGCTACCGCGGCGAGATCGAGCCGGTAGACCCGCGCGCCGGCCACGTGCCCGGCGCGGTCAGCGCACCGACGACGGAGAACCTCGCCGCGAACGGCAGCTTCCTGCCCGCCGACGTCCTGGCCGCGCGCTTCGCCGGGCTGGGCGCCACCCGCGGCCGGCCCGTGGCCACGTACTGCGGCTCCGGTGTCGCCGCCGCGCACGAGGTCGCGGCGCTGGCGGTGGCGGGCGTCGAGGCGGCGCTGTGGCCGGGGTCGTGGTCCGAGTGGGCCGCCGACCCCGGCCGGCCGGCGGCCACCGGCGCCGACCCCGGCTGAGCCGGGCCCGCGTCAGAGCTCCGACACCGGGCGGGGCGGCGCCGCCGTGATCGGGTTCGGTCCGACGTCGTTGCCGTCGACGACCCAGAACTGGTGCATCATGTCGTGGTCCTCGTGGACGGTGTTGTGGCAGTGGATCATGTACCGGCCGGTGTGCGGACCGAAGCGCGCCACGATCCGGATCTTCTCGTTCTCCCCGAGGTAGACCACGTCCTTCGGTCCGTTCTCGTACACCTGCACCCGCCCGCGGCCGTCGGTGCGGCTGATGATCCGGAAGTCGACGAGGTGCAGGTGGATGGGGTGGAACCACCCGCCGGAGTCGTTGATGAGATCCCACACCTCGACGGTGTTGCGCTGCGGACGGGCGATCGCGTTCTCGAAGTTGGAGTCCTCGACGTCCTCCCAGGTGAGACCGTTGATCGTCCACTCGCCGCCCTGGCGCTCGAACCGCAGCGTCCTGCGCGCCACGGCGTTGCGCGGGTCGAGCGCGAGCACACCCTGGGGATCCACCCGCGGCCAGCCCGCGAGGTCCAGGGGGGCGTCGCTCCCGCCGGGGTCGGTGCCGACCCGGAAGGCCATCACCCGGTCGGTGAAGTCGAAGTCGATCGTGTTGTCGACGCGGTTGTTGCGCAGCTCGACCCGCTGGCCTGCGAAGCGGGAGAAGTCGATGAGGACGTCGTAGCGCTCGGCCATGCCGAGCCGCAGCCGCTGCACGTCGACCGGCTGGCTGACCAACCCGCCGTCGGTGCCGACGACCGTCATCGGCAGCCCGCCGGTCAGCTGGAGGTCGTAGCCCCGGGACATGGAGGCGTCCAGGATCCGGAACCGGTACCGCCGGGGCCGGACGGGGACCTCCGGCCACGGCACGCCGTTGACCAGGATCACGTCGCCCATGAGGCTGGACTCGCTGTTGTCGTCGAAGAGGAGGTCGCCGTTGGACTTGAAGGCGGCGTCGCTGATGATCAGCGGCAGGTCGAACTCGTCGTCCACGGGCAGCCCGAACGTCGGCTCGCCCTCGGCCGGCAGCAGGTGGTACTGCGACGCGAGGCCCGTGTAGACGTTCTCCGCCGTGAAGTGCCACGCGTGGTCGTGGTACCAGAGGGTCCGCGCGTCCTCGTTGTTGTCGTACTGGTAGTCCTTGGAGAACCCCGGCCGGGTGAGGTCGTTCGCGTAGCCGTCGAACTGCGGCAGCGACGGCGATCCGTGCAGGTGCGTCGACGTCGAGAACTCGTGACCGAAGAGCGGGTGGCGGGCAGGCAGGCGGTTGATCTGCCGCATGGTGAGGAGTTGGTTGCGCCGGACTTTGAGCGTGGGCCCGGGGAAGGTGCCCACCATCCCCGGTTGGCGGTACACCCACAGCCGCGTCGAGGGTGCCGGACGCGGCAGGACCTGCAGCCGCGTCTGCGCCTGTTCGAGGGTCACCGACGCCCGGCCGGGTGTCGCCCCGACCCGGATGATCGGCGGCTGCGGGTAGTCGGTCTGCGGCACGTAGGGGCGCGGCATGAGCCTCTCGTCCAGCTCTGACAACCGTTTTCCCGAGAGGGAGACGGTGTAGGGGAGGGCGAGGGCCGCGCTGCCCACGAGCCCCAGCTTGAGCACGTCGCGGCGGTTGAACGTGTGGTCGGTCATGACGGTCTGCTCCCGGTTCGTGCTCCCCGAACGGCGTGGACTCCCCGTGCACGGAAGCCTCACCCGGATCCGGAACAGGTCCGAGCCGTTGCTGGGGGATCCGGTCACCCCCGCATCGGGTGGAGTCGAAGGACCCGGTGCGCGGGGACCGTCGGACGGCACGGGGCCACCACCCCTCCGACCTGCGGAAGCGCTGCGCCCACGAGGCGAACGACCTCAGGCGGGCGGCTGACCGGGGACGCGTACGCCCGCCGGCGCCGCGGCGGATCGTCGGTCTCAGACGAGCGGCGGGATCGGCGGGGCCGGCAGGTTCCGGGGCGGATCGGCCAGGATCGGGTCCGGCCCGGCGCCCTGACCGCCGACCCAGAACTGGGTCATCATGTCGTGGTCCTCGTGCGTGACGTTGTGGCAGTGCATCATGTAGCGCCCGGCCCGGCGGACCTCCGGTACACCGGGCGGCGTGACGAGCGAGCCGAACTCGGCGATGATGCGCACCACGTTGCCCTCGCCGACGTAGACGGTGTCCTTCGGCCCCTGCTCCTGCGGTCGGGGCGGCCGGCCGTTGCGGTCGAGGACCTTGAAGTCGACGAGGTGCACGTGGATCGGGTGGAACCACCCGCCGGAGGTGTTCTCGAGCTCCCAGATCTCGACGTCCCCGACCCGGGGTTCGGCGATCGTCTTGCGGAACTCCGACCGGATGACGTCGTCCCACGTCTGGCCGTCGACGACCCACTCGCTGCCCTGCCGCTCGAACCGGATCCGGCGGGTCTTCACGGCCTGCTCCGGCCTGAGAGCCATGACCGGTGACAGCGGTGCCAGCGTCGCGGGCAGGACGTTGTTGGTCGCGTCGCCCACGGTCTGGCCGACCTGGAAGGCCATGACCTTGTCGGTGTCGTCGTAGTCGATCGTGTTGTCGGGCTCGATGTTGCGCAGCTCGATCCGCTGGCCCCGGTACGGCGCGAAGTCGATGACGAGGTCGTACCGCTCCGCCATGCCGACCAGGAGCTCGTTGACCGGGATGGGCCGCTGGACCAGCCCGCCGTCGGTCCCGATGACGTTCAGCGGGGCGTTGTTGGAGAGCCGGAACCGGAAACTGCGGGCGTTGGTCGCGACGAGCAGCCGGAACCGGTACTTGCGCGGTTCGACCGGCATCAGCGGCCACGGGACGCCGTTGACCAGGACGACGTCGCCCATGTGTCCCGAGTCGCTGCGGTTGTCGAACAGGAGCTCGCCGGTCGCGGTGAACGCGACGTCGCTGACGATCAGCGGGACGTCGTACGTGCCGCGGGGCAGCCCGAGCCGGTTCTCCGCGGGGTCGAGCACGTGGTACTGCGCCGCCAGGCCCATGTACACGTTCTCGGAGGTGTGGCCCACGCAGTGGTCGTGGTACCAGAGGGTGCGGCCGGGCTCGAGGTTGTCGTAGAAGTAGTCCTTGAACTGGCCCGGCAGCGAGATGTCGTTGGCATACCCGTCGTACTGCGGCAGGGACGGCGCCCCGTGCAGGTGGGTCGACGTCCAGGGGATGTAGTCGAGGGTGGGGTGCTTGGCCGGCAGTCTGTTGATCTGCCGGACGACGATCGGGTTCAGCCGCTGCGCCCGGATGGTGGGCCCCGGGACCGTGCCGTTGTAGGCGAACAGCGTCGTCTTGATCCCCGGCAGGATCTCCCGCCTGACCTGGCTCTGCGTGATCTCGTAGACGTCCCGGCCGCCGTCCCTCCCGACCGGCTGCAGGACCGGCGGCCTGCGGAACGCGAGGGTGTAAGGCCGGGGGATCCTGTTCTCCGCCAGCTCGGACACGCGATTGGCGGCCAGCGGGCCCGGCAGGAACGGGATGGTCAGGGCTGCGGCCCCCAGCGCGCCGACCTTCAGGGCGTCGCGGCGAGTGACCTCTGGTCTCGGGTCCATGAGCGTGCCTCCGGTGTCGTGCCCCCGTCCACGACCACGGTCCCTTCGCTCTTCCCCCCTCCCCAGCCGCAGCGGGGGGAGGGGGTCACCCCCGCAACGGGGGGTGCGTCGCCCGGTCGGGGGACGCACCCCGGTCCGGGGACGACCCCGGCACCCGGCGCAGCACGCCGGTGACCGCCACCCCGTGGCCCAGCGCCCCGTCCTCCCGGCGGTGCAGACCCAGCTCGACGATCCGGCCGTCACTCGGGTCCTCGGGGCGGTCGTCCCCGGCGGCGCCGAGCAGCCGGGCCAGCGCGTCGACGGTCGGCTGCCACAGCCCCGGCCAGTTGCACCCGGGCGGGACCGCGTAGGACAGCTGCAGGGAGACCGGCCCGGCGGCCAGCGGCGCCTGCCCGGCCAGCTGCTCGCGCACCTGCGCGGTGAACTCGGCGGACCCGACGGAGGTCGTCGCGCGGGCGACGAAGGTGCGGTCGCCGGACGGCGGCGGCACGGGCTCGGCGGCCGCGGCGCGCAGCGAGGAGTCCTCGCCCGGCGCCTTGGTCGCCCAGACACTGGCGACGTCCCACCCGGCGTGCGAGCCGAGCCACTCGACCAGCGGGGTCACGTAGCGGCACAGCGCGTACTGGTCGAGCAGCCGGACGTCGTCGGGCAGCCCGACGTCCAGGCGCAGCGCCAGGGGCCCGGGTCCGCCGGGTGCCGGCCCCAGCACCCGCTCGGCGTGGGTGAGGAAGGCCCGGGCGTGCACCTGGTCGGGGTGGCCGGTGGACATCCATCCGGCCAGCCGCGGAGCGATCCCGAGCGGGGAACCGGCCCCCTCCGGGCGGGCGAAGAAGACGGCGTCGCTGCCCATGCGACGAGCGTCGTCCGCCGGGCCCGGTCGGACAACCGGACCCGGCGGAGCGGGGGTCAGGCCGCCACGGCGGCGGGGGCGGGGGCGGACGGAGCCGGCGGACGGCGGCGCGCCACCGCCGCTCCGATCGCGCACAGGACCAGCCCCGCGACGACCCAGGCGGTGAGCACGAGGACCGGCGTCCCGCCGCCGGCCCTGTCGAACCAGGAGACCGACCGCAGCAGCGATCCGGTCGCCCCGGGCGGCAGCAGCTGGCCCAGCGTGCCCCAGCCGGAGGGCAGCAGCTCCGGCGCCGTCGCGATGCCCGACAGCGGGTTTCCCAGCAGCACCACGGTGGCGGCGCCGACGGCGAACCCCGGCGTCCCGGCGAGCGACTCCAGGCCGAGCAGGACCAGTGCGGTGGCCGCGATGCCGAGGGCGACGACCCCGGTCACGGTCCACCAGCCGCCGCCCAGCGAGCCGAGCCAGCTGCCGAGGACGGTGGCGGTCACCATCCCGCCGACCACCGCCATGCCCAGCGCCGCGGCGATGCGCTGCCGGACGCGGGGGAGCAGCCGGGAGGTCAGCGCGGCGGTGATGATGCCGCCGATCGCCAGGGGCAGCGCCCCGGCGGCCAGGCCGGCGCCGCGTGGATCGGACTCCGGGGCGGGGACGACGTCCTCCACCGGGACCGGTGTGCCGGTCGCGGCCCCCAGACCGGCGGCGATCTGCGTCAGCGACTGGGCCACCACCGGGCTCCCCGCGGACGCGACCAGCACGCGGGGCGGTGCGCCCGGGGCGACGACCACCGCGCCGTAGACCTCCCGGTCCCGGATCGCGGCCAGCGCCGCCGCCTCGTCAGGCACGGACCGGACCTCGAGCGCGCCGGGCCGCTCGCCGGCGAGGGCCTGCGTGAGGGAGGCGGTGGCGGCGGCCGGTCCGGCGACGGCGACGGGCAGGTCCCGCGGCGCCGACCGCACGGCGGGCCAGGCGAAGGCGGTGAGCAGGACGGCGATCAGCACCGCGAAGAGGACGAGCAGCCCGGGGACGACTCGGGCCGCTGAGCGGGTGGGGGTGGCAGACATGAGGCGCTCCACGTCAAAACGAATGACCGTTCTCTTGCGGTCGCCAGCGTCCTCCGCCGCGTGGGGTGCGTCAAGAACGAACGTCCGATTTAAGATTCGGGCATGCCCCGGGTCTCCGAAGAGCACCTGACCGCGCGCCGCGAGCAGATCCTCGACGCCGCCGTCGTCCGGTTCGCCGAGAACGGCTTCCAGGCCACCGGGATGGCCGAGGTGATCGCCGAGTCCGGCCTGTCCGCGGGCGCGGTGTACCGCTACTTCGCCAGCAAGGACGACCTGATCCGCGCCATCGTCGACCGCGTCATGGGGCAGGCGGTCGCCCACTTCGACCGGTGGCTGGCCGCCGCCGACGACCCGGATCCCGCCGAGGCGGTCGCGGCGGCGGTCGATCTCGTCGCGTCGGTCGCCGGGCGGGGGCCGGTCGACGTCACGCGGGTCGCCGTCCAGGCGTGGGCGGAGGCGCTGCGCAACCCGGCGGTGCGCGAGGTCGCCCGCGGCGCGTACGGCGGGATCCGCGGCCGGCTGCACGAGGTGGCGGTGCGGGCCCAGCGGGCCGGGCGGCTGCCGGCCGACGCCGACCTGCACCACGTGTCGGCGGCGATGTTCGCCCTCGTGCTCGGCTTCCTGGTGCAGCGGCTGCTGCTCGGCGACGTCGCCGCGCCCGGCTACGCCGACGCCGTGCGGGTGCTGTTCGCCGGGCCGGCCGGCGGCGGTCAGGCGGCGGGGGAAACGACCGCGTCGTAGCGGTCCAGCAGCACGGCCGCGATCCGGTCGTCGGGCAGCAGGGGCGCGGTGACGACGTCGGCGCCGGCCCCGGCGAGCTTGTCGTGGAAGTGCCCGGGGGCCAGCAGGTAGGCGGCGAGCACCACCCGCGCGGCTCCGGCCCGCCGGGCGGCGGCGACCGCCTCGGGCACCGGCGGGCGGGCCGCCGAGCCGTAGCCGGTGGTCACCGGCCCCGCCCACCGACGCTGCAGCAGGGCGGCGGTGTCCGAGACGTCGGCGACCGACCGCGGGTCACTGGACCCGGCGGCGGCGAGCACCACGGCGGTTCCGGGGTCGGTGGGGTCGGCGCCGGCGGCGAGCAGCCGGTCGTGCAGGACGGCGACCAGCCGCGGGTCGGGTCCGAGCGGGCGGGCGGCCCGCGCGGTGTCGGCGGCCGCCACGGCGCGGGCGATGTCGACGTGCACGTGGTAACCGCCCGACAGGAGGAGCGGGACGACGACCGCGGTCCGGTCCCCGGCGGCCAGCCCGGCGACGACGTCGGCCACGGTCGGCGGCTGGACGTCGACGAAGGCCGCCGTCGTCACCAGGCCCGGGCGCAGCCGGCGGGCGGCGAGGGCCAGCTCGGCGACCAGCCGGCGGCCGGTGGGGTTGCGGGTGCCGTGCGCGCAGGCGACCAGCACCGGTGCGGTGTGGCCGGGCTTCACGGCGTCCGGAGCCGCCCGCCGTCGACGGCGACCATGGTGCCCGTGACGTAGGAGGCGGCCGGGGAGAGGAGGAAGGCGGCCACCCGGCCGAACTCCTCCGGCCGCCCGTAGCGCCGCAGCGGGATCGTCGCCTCGGTCGCGCGGCGGGCGGCGTCGGGGTCGGCCTTCCGGGAGTCGATCTGCACGGTCCGGTCGGTGGCGGTCGCGCCCGGCATGAGGCCGACGACCCGGATGCCGCGGGGGCCCAGCTGGTCGGACAGGTCCTTGGCCATCATCGCGATGCCCGGCCGCAGCCCGTTGGAGACGGCCAGGCCCTCCAGCGGCTGGCGCACCGAGGTGGAGAGGACCAGGCCGATCGCCGCGCCCTCGCCGAGGTGCGGGACCAGCGCCTTCACCAGCCGGATCGGGCCCAGCAGCAGGCGTTCGACGCCGTCCCGCCAGTGCTCCTCCGCGGTGTCCAGGACCGTGCCGGGGGCCGGTCCGCCGACCGACAGCAGCGCGCCGTCGAGGCGGCCCAGCCGGTCCAGCGCCGTCTCGACCAGCCGGTCGGCAGCATCGGGGTCGCCGAGGTCGGCCGCCTCGCCGAACGCGGCCGGCGCCCCGCCGAGCTCCGCGGCGGCCGCGGCGACGGCGCCGGCGTCCCGGGCGCTGACCAGCACCCGGGCGCCGTCGTCGACCAGGGGCCGGGCGGTCGCGAACCCCAGCCCCCGGCTCGCGCCGGTGAGCAGGTAGCCGCGACCGCCGAGCCCCAGGTCCATCAGGCGGCGGAGCCCCGCAGCGAGCGCAGGACGTACTGCATGATCCCGCCGTTGCGGTAGTAGTTCGCCTCGCCGGGGGTGTCGATCCGGACGCGGGCGTCGAACTCCACGTCGCCTGCCTTCACCTTCACCGTGCGCGGGACGTCGCCGTCGTTGAGCGCGGTGATCCCGGTGATCGTGAACTCCTCGTCGCCGGTCAGGCCGAGCGACTCGCGGTTCTGGCCCTCGGGGAACTGCAGCGGCAGCACGCCCATGCCGATGAGGTTGGAGCGGTGGATCCGCTCGTAGCTCTCGGCGATGACCGCCTTCACCCCGAGCAGCGCCGTCCCCTTGGCCGCCCAGTCGCGCGACGAGCCGGAGCCGTACTCCTTGCCGGCCAGCACCACCAGCGGGATGCCGGCGTCGATGTAGGCGCGCGAGGCCTCGTAGATCGACGTCGTCTCGCCGGTGAGGTGGTTCTTGGTGACGCCACCCTCGGTGCCGGGGACCAGCTGGTTGCGCAGCCGGATGTTGGCGAACGTGCCGCGGATCATCACCTCGTGGTTCCCGCGCCGGGACCCGTAGGAGTTGAAGTCGCGCCGGTCCACACCGTGCTCGCGCAGGTACTGCCCCGCGGGGCTGTCGGCCTTGATCGAGCCGGCCGGCGAGATGTGGTCGGTGGTCACCGAGTCGCCGAGGACCGCGAGGGTGCGGGCACCGGTGATGTCCTCGACCGGCGAGGGCTCGGCCGGCATGCCGTCGAAGTACGGGGGCTTGCGGACGTAGGTGCTCTGCGGGTCCCAGTCGAAGGTGTTCCCGGTCGGCGTGGGCAGGTTCTGCCACTGCTCGGTGCCGGCGAAGACGTCCTCGTAGCTGCGGCCGAACTGCTCGGCCGAGACGGCGTGGTCGATGACCCGCTGGACGTCCTGCGGGGAGGGCCAGATGTCGCGCAGGAAGACGTCGTTGCCGTCGGGGTCCTGGCCGAGCGGGTCGTTGTTCAGGTCGACGTCCATCGAGCCGGCCAGCGCGTAGGCGATCACCAGCGGCGGGCTGGCCAGGTAGTTCATCTTGACGTCCGGGTTGATCCGGCCCTCGAAGTTGCGGTTGCCCGAGAGCACGGACACCACGGCGAGGTCGGCCTCGTTGACCGCGGCCGACACCGGCTCCGGCAGCGGGCCGGAGTTGCCGATGCAGGTGGTGCAGCCGTAGCCGACCAGGTAGAAGCCCAGCTTCTCCAGGTACGGGGTGAGCTCGGCCTTCTCGTAGTAGTCCATGACGACCTTGGACCCGGGGGCCAGCGTCGTCTTCACCCACGGCTTGGAGGTCAGGCCCCGCTCGACGGCGTTCTTCGCCAGCATCGCGGCGCCGATCATGACCTGCGGGTTGGACGTGTTCGTGCAGGAGGTGATCGCGGCGATCACGACGTGGCCGTGGTCGATCTCGGTCTCCGTGCCGTCCTCCATGACCACGCGGGTCGGCTTGGAGGCCCGGTTCCCGTCCACCGGGCCGTGGGAGGCGCCGTGCGGCTTGCCGGAGTCGCCGTTGCCGTGGGCGAAGGGGCTGGCCGGGTCGGAGGCCGGGAAGGTCTCCTCGACCGCCTCGTCGACGCTGGAACTCGCGTTCGCGGCGTCGTCGGGGTCGCTGTCGCCGTTCGGCGCGTAGGTCGGCAGCGCCTCCCGGAACGACGCCTTGGCGTCGGTGATCGCGACGCGGTCCTGCGGGCGCTTCGGGCCGGCGATCGACGGCACGACGGTGGCGAGGTCGAGTTCGAGGTACTCGGAGAAGGCCGGCTCGCGCGAGGCGTCGTGCCAGAGGCCCTGCTCCTTGGCGTAGGCCTCGACCAGCGCCACCTGCTCCGCGCTGCGGCCGGTGAGCTGCAGGTAGGTGATGGTCTCCTCGTCGATGGGGAACATCGCCGCGGTGGAGCCGAACTCCGGGCTCATGTTGCCGATCGTGGCGCGGTTGGCCAGCGGCACCGCCGAGACGCCCTCGCCGTAGAACTCGACGAACTTCCCGACCACGCCGTGCTGCCGCAGCATCTCGGTGATGGTGAGGACCAGGTCGGTCGCGGTGGCGCCGTCGGGCAGCTGCCCGGAGAGCTTGAAGCCCACGACCCGCGGGATCAGCATCGACACCGGCTGGCCGAGCATCGCGGCCTCGGCCTCGATGCCGCCGACGCCCCAGCCCAGCACGCCCAGGCCGTTGACCATCGTGGTGTGGGAGTCGGTGCCCACGCAGGTGTCGGGGTAGGCGATGACCCTGTCGCCCTCCTGACGCGGGAAGACCACGCGGGCCAGGTGCTCGATGTTGACCTGGTGCACGATGCCGGTGCCCGGCGGGACCACCTTGAAGTCGCTGAAGGCGCCCTGGCCCCAGCGCAGGAACTGGTAGCGCTCGCCGTTGCGCTCGTACTCGATCTCGACGTTGCGCTCGAAGGACTCCGGGGTGCCGAAGACGTCGGCGATGACGGAGTGGTCGATGACCAGCTCGGCCGGGGCGAGCGGGTTGATCTTCTGCGGGTCGCCGCCGAGCTCCGCCATGGCCTCGCGCATCGTGGCGAGGTCGACGATGCAGGGGACACCGGTGAAGTCCTGCATGACCACGCGGGCCGGGGTGAACTGGATCTCCTGGTCCGGCTCGGCGTTCGGGTCCCAGTTCGCCAGCGCGCGGATGTGGTCGGCGGTGATGTCCGCGCCGTCCTCGGTGCGCAGCAGGTTCTCGAGGAGGACCTTCAGGCTGAAGGGCAGCTTCTCGGAGCCCTCCACCGCGTCGAGCCGGTAGATGTCGTAGTCGGTGCCGTCGACGGTGAGCGTCGACCGTGCCCCGAAGCTGTCCTTGCTGGCTGCCACTGCTCTGCGCCTACCCCTCGCTGGTCGATCGCGCTGATTGCCACCCCCGATCATCCCAGCCGCACCCCGGACCTGCGCAGGTGAGGCGACCCTTGCCTGCCCGGAGGCCGCGCCGGCCATACCGTGGACGGCGTGACGACCGGTGCCGTGCCCGACCCGCTGCCCGGCTGGCTGACCGCGGCGCAGCGGGTCACCGTGCTCACCGGCGCCGGCATCTCCACCGACAGCGGCATCCCCGACTACCGCGGACCCGACGGGCTGTGGACTCGGGACCCGGACGCCGAGAAGCTGGTCACGCTGTCCTACTACGTGGCCGACCCCGGGATCCGCCGCCGGGCCTGGCAGATGCGCCGCGACCTGCAGGTGGCCGACGTCCACCCGAACGCCGGGCACGCCGCGCTGGTGGAGCTGGAGCGGCAGGGCCGGCTGCGCGCCCTGGTCACCCAGAACGTCGACGGGCTGCACCGGGCCGCGGGCTCCTCACCGGAGCTGGTGCACGAGCTGCACGGCACGGTGCACGCGGTCGAGTGCCTCGGCTGCGGCGACCGGACGACGATGGCCGAGGCCATGGCCCGCATCGACGCCGGCGACCCCGACCCCGCCTGCCGGCTCTGCGGCGGCATCCTCAAGTCCGCGACGATCAGCTTCGGGCAGCTGCTGGACCCCGCGGTGGTCGCGGCGGCCGCGGCGGCCGCCACCGACTGCGACGTCTTCCTCGCCGTCGGCACCTCGCTCACCGTCCACCCGGCCGCCGGGCTCACCGACCTCGCGGCCGGCGCCGGCGCGCGGGTCGTCGTCGTCAACGCGGAACCCACTCCCTACGACGGGCTGGCCGACCTCGTCGTCCGGGAGCCGATCGGCACGGCGCTGCCGCGGCTGGTTGGCCCTGCCTGACCGGCCCGGCGCCCGCTAGCGTGACGGGGACCACGTCGAGCGGCTGACCGGCGCCGGAGCGCCCGGCGGCCCCAGAACCCGGGAGCCGGACATGCGTGTGCCCCTGACCACCCGAGACTTCCTGGACCGCGCCGAACTCGTGTACGGCGACCGGGTCGGCATCGTCGACGAGCCGAACCAGCCCGCGCCGTCGGCCGGGGACGTGACCTACCGCGAGGTCGCGCGTCGGGGGCGGGCCCTGCAGGCCGGGCTGGACGCGCTGGGCGTCGGGCAGGGCGAGCGGGTCGCGGTCGTCAGCCACAACGCCGCGCGGCTGCTGGAGTGCCTGCTCGCGGTGCCGTCGTCCGGACGCGTCGTCGTCCCGGTCAACTTCCGGCTCAGCCCGGAGGAGGTCAGCTACATCGTCGGCCACAGCGGTGCGCGGGTGCTGCTGGTCGACCCGGAGCTGGAGACGACGCTCAAGGGGGTGGACGCCGAGCACCGGTTCACGACCGGGGAGGAGTACGAGCAGCTGCTCCGGTTCGACACCGAGCCGGCGCCCTGGACGGAGCCCGACGAGGACGCCACCGCCACGATCAACTACACCAGCGGGACGACGGCCCGGCCCAAGGGCGTCCAGATGACCCACCGCAACATCTGGGTCAACGCGGTCACCTTCGCCATGCACATGCAGGTCAGCGACCGCGACGTCTACCTGCACACGCTGCCGATGTTCCACTGCAACGGCTGGGGCCTGCCGTACTCGATGGCCGGTCTCGGCGCCCGCCAGGTGGTGCTGCGCAAGGTGGACGGCGCCGAGATCCTGCGGCGGGTCGACCGGCACGGGATCACGGTCATGGCCGGCGCCCCGGCGGTGTGGAACGCCGTCCTCGACGCCGCCGGCGACTGGGACGGCGAGATCCCCGGCCGGGACCGGGTCCGCATCATCGTCGCCGGCGCCCCGCCGCCGTCGCGCACCATCGCCCGCGTCGAGGCCGAGCTGGGCTGGGAGTTCAACCAGATCTACGGCCTCACCGAGACCGCGCCGCTGCTCACCATCAACCGCCCGCGCGCCGAGTTCGACGACCTCGAGCCGGAGGAGCGGGCCAAGAAGCTGTCGCGGGCCGGCGTCCCGGCACTGGGCACCCGGCTCACGGTCAGCGACTCCGGCGAGGTGCTGGCCCAGGGCAACACCGTCCTGGCCGGCTACTGGGAGAACCCGGACGCGTCGGCGGAGGCCCTGGAGGGCGGCTGGTTCCACACCGGGGACGGCGGCTCGATCGACGACGGCGGCTACGTCACGATCTCCGACCGCAAGAAGGACGTGATCATCACCGGCGGCGAGAACGTCTCCTCGATCGAGGTGGAGGACGCCGTCTTCAGCCACCCGGCCGTCGCGGAGGTCGCGGTCATCGGGATCCCCGACGACAAGTGGGGCGAGATGGTCACCGCGCTGGTGGTCGTCGCCGAGGGGCAGCAGGTCACGCCCGAGGAGATCATCGCCCACTGCCGGCAGCGGATCGCCGGGTACAAGATCCCCAAGCGGGTGGAGTTCCGCGAGGCCATCCCGCGGACCGCCACCGGCAAGATCCAGAAGTTCAAGCTGCGCGAGGCCTTCTGGTCGACCGCGGAGCGCCAGGTCCATTAGCAGGACCCCTCACCCGCAGGGGTGAGGACCCCCTCCGCCGCGGTCCCGATCCAGTCGATCCCCCCACCAGGAAGCGCCCTCCGGGGCGCTGTCGGTGTCGGGTCGCGCGGCGACGTCCCCCTCGGACGTCGCCGCGCCCCGGAGAGGGGTCGGTCCAGTGGTCAGCGGTGCACGGAGGAAGCGGTCCACCCAGCGCGGCCGATGGGCCCTGCGCGGGGCCGGGGCGGCGGTGGCCGGCCTGCTGCTGGCGGGCCTCGCCCCCGGCACCGCGGTCGCCGCGCCTGGCGACAGCGGGGTGGCGCAGGCCCAGGCGGCGCGCGACGCCGCCGCGGCCCAGGTCGGTGCGCTGAGCGCGCAGCTGGCGGCCGCCCAGGCCTCGGCCGATTCGGCGCACCAGGCCGCGCAGATCGCGCTCCAGGAGTACGAGCTCCGCCGCGCCGCCCAGGAGGCGGCGCGGGCCACCGCGGACGCGGCCGCCGCCGCGGCCCAGCGGGCCGCCGCGGAGGTGGACCGCGGCCGCGCCGAGGTGGCCGCCTTCGCGCGGTCGAGCTACATGCGGGGCAGCACGTCGCCGGGCGCCGCGGCGCTGATGAGCGCCAGCGGCCCCAGCCAGCTGGTGCAGCGGGCCGCGCTGCTGGAGGCCGTCGGCACCCACCGCGTCGACGTCGTCGCCCAGCTCACCGTCCTCGAGGAGCAGGCCACCGCCGCCGAGGCGACGGCCCAGGTCGCGGTGCAGCAGGCCGTGGCGGCCGAGACCGAGGCCGCCGACACGCTCGAGGTCGCGCAGCAGCAGGAGGTCGCCGCCCGCGCCCAGGCCGAGACGCTCGTCGAGCAGCAGGAGGTCTGGGAGGCCGAGCTCGCCGAGGCCCAGGAGACCCTCTCCGGCGCCCAGGGCGAGCAGGCCGCGGCCCGGGCCGCCGAGGCGGCCGCGGCAGCGCAGGCCGCCCGGCCCCGCACGACGACGAGCTCGGGCGGGTCGGCCAGCGGCGGCTCGTCGAGCGGTTCGTCGTCCGGGAGCGCGTCGTCGGGTGGGTCGTCGTCCGGCTCGTCGTCCGGGAGCTCGTCCACCGGCGGCTCCTCCACCGGGGGCTCGTCCTCCGGCGGTGGCGGCAGCACCACGGCCGGCGGCCCGACCATGTCCGCCGTGCAGACGGCGATCGCCGCGGCGCGATCGCAGCGCGGGCTGCCCTACAGCTGGGGCGGCGGCGGCAAGAACGGTCCCAGCGGCGGGCTGGACCCCGACCAGGACATCGTCGGCTTCGACTGCTCCGGGCTCACCGAGTACGCCTACTGGAAGGCCGGCATCTCCATCGGCGGGGTCAGCCGCGACCAGTGGTGGAACTTCCGGAACCGCACCGTGGCGCGCGCCGACCTGCAGCCCGGGGACCTGGTGTTCTGGGCGTCGGGCTCGGAGTACACGTCGATCTACCACGTGGCGCTCTACATCGGCGGCGGCGAGGTGATCCAGGCGCCGCAGAGCGGCGACGTCGTCCGGGTCTCGTCGATGTGGTTCGGCGCGAACTACTTCGGCGCCGTCCGGCCGACCGGCTGAAGGCGGGGCCGGGGCGCACAGGAAAGGGCGTCGGGCAGCCACGGGGGGAGCTGCCCGACGCAGTGCCGAGGCTAGCAGTCACCCGCGGCCGCGGGCAGGGGTGCGCACGCGCCGGAAGAACGGCCGTCGGCCCGGCGGAACGCGGGGTGCAGGGTCGCGCCCGGCGGGTGCACGGCGCACGTCCAGGAACCCTCCAGCAACGTGTAGGACACTGGCGGGGGGACGGGGACGCCGCCCCGTCGCCGGCCTCCCGGAGGCCGTGACCCGGCACCATCAGGGAGATCCGTGAGCAGCGCCGCCAGCACGCCCCTCGAGAAGCCCACCGGGGTCCCCGCCGCCGGCCAACCGGTGCCGCCGTCGGTGGACGCGGCCCGCCTGGAGCGGGTGCTGTTCGAGATCAAGCGGGTGATCGTCGGCCAGGACCGGCTGGTCGAGCGGATGCTGGTGTGCCTGCTCGCCCGCGGCCACGTGCTGCTGGAGGGCGTGCCGGGCGTCGCGAAGACCCTCGCGGTCGAGACGCTGGCGACCGTCGTCGGCGGGAAGTTCGCCCGCCTGCAGTTCACTCCCGACCTGGTGCCGGCCGACATCATCGGCACCCGCATCTACAAGGCCGGCCGGGACACCTTCGACACCGAGCTCGGCCCGGTGTTCGCCAACTTCGTCCTCACCGACGAGATCAACCGCGCGCCGGCGAAGGTGCAGTCGGCGCTGCTGGAGGTCATGGCCGAGCGGCAGGTGTCGATCGGCGGGGTCACCCACCCGCTGCCCGACCCCTTCCTCGTGCTCGCCACGCAGAACCCGATCGAGTCGGAGGGTGTCTACCCGCTCCCCGAGGCACAGCGCGACCGGTTCCTCATGAAGGTGCTCGTCGACTACCCGAGCCCGGAGGAGGAGCGGGAGATCATCTACCGGATGGGGTCCACCCCGCCGGTGCCCGAGACGGTCCTCGGTCCCGAGGACCTGGTCCGCATGCAGGGGACGGTCACGCAGGTGTTCGTCCACCACGCGCTGGTCGACTACGTCGTCCGGCTGGTCGTGGCCACCCGCGCCCCGCGCGAGCTGGGCATGGAGGACGTCGCGTCCTGGGTGTCCTACGGCGCCAGCCCGCGCGCCTCGCTGGGGCTGATCGCGGCCAGCCGCGCGCTGGCGCTGGTACGGGGGCGGGACTACGTGCTGCCCCAGGACGTCCTCGACGTCACCGCCGACGTGCTGCGCCACCGGCTGGTGCTCTCCTACGACGCGCTGGCCGACGGCGTGCCGGCCGACCACGTGGTCAAGCGCATCCTGCAGACCGTGCCGCTGCCCCAGGTGACGCCGCGGCAGCGGTCCGGGGGCTTCGGTCCGAACGCGCCCGGCGGGCCGGCCGTGCCGCAGTTCGGCGCCCCGCAGTTCGGCCCGTCCGCGCCGCAGTTCGGCCCGCCGTCGGGGCAGCCCGGGGGCCAGCAGCCCGGCCCCGGCCCGTCCGCGCCGCAGTTCGGCCCGCCCGCGCCCGGCCAGCCCGGGTCGGCCGGCAACGGCTACGCCTCCGGGTCCGCACCGGCGTGATCCTCCGTCGTCGCCCGGCCGCCACGGCAGTACAGGAACCGCCCGGGCCCGCTCCGACCCCCGGCTCCGGGATCGACCCCGGAGCCGGGGACGGCGCGCCCCCGCGGTTCGGCGAGGGGCCGGCCGACGTGCTGCTGCAGCGGCTGGAGCTCACCGTCCGGCGGCGGCTGGACGGCCTGCTGCAGGGCGACCACCTGGGGCTGGTCCCCGGGTCCGGCACCGAGGCCGGCGACTCCCGCACCTACCACCCCGGCGACGACGTCCGGCGGATGGACTGGCCGGTGACCGCGCGCGTCCAGGTGCCGCACGTCCGCGAGACGATCGCCGACCGCGAGCTGGAGACCTGGGCGGTCGTCGACCTGTCGGCGAGCCTGGACTTCGGCACCGCCCTCTGCGAGAAGCGGGACCTCGCGATCGCCGGCCTGGCCGCGGTCAGCCACCTCACCGTGCGCGGGGGCAACCGGCTGGGCGCCGTCGTCACCACGGGGGAGCGGGTCGACCGGTACCCGGCGGCGTCGGGCCGGCTGGCCGCCGACCGGCTGCTGCGCAAGGTGGTCGCCACCCCCCGGGCGGCGGGCGGCCGCCGGGGCGACCTCGCCGAGGCGCTGGAGTCGCTGCGCCGGCCGCCGCGCCGGCGCGGTCTGGTGGTCGTCGTCTCCGACTTCCTGGGCGACAGCGACTGGGAGCGGCCGCTGCGCGGTCTGGCCGGGCGGCACGAGCTGCTGGCGATCGAGGTGGTCGACCCGCGCGAGCTGGAGCTGCCCGACGTCGGCCTGCTCACCGTCGTCGACCCGGAGAGCGGCCAGACCCTCGAGGTGCCCACCGGGAACGCCGAGTTCCGCGCCCGCTTCGCCGCCGGGGCCGCCGCCCAGCGCCAGGCGATCGCCGCGACGCTGCGCCGGTCGGGGGCCGGCCACCTGCAACTGCGCACGGACCGCGACTGGCTGATGGACGTCGTCCGGTTCGTCGCCGACCGCCGGCGGGCCGGCAGCGGAGGAGCGTCCCGATGACCTTCCAGGCCCCGCTGTGGCTGCTCGCCCTGCTCGCCGTCGTCGCGCTGGTCGGGCTGTACGTGGTGCTGCAACTGCGCCGCCGGGCCTACGCCGCCCGGTTCACCAACGTCGCGCTGCTCGGCTCGCTGGTGCCCAAGCGGCCCGGGTGGCGCCGGCACCTGGCGTTCGGGGTGGTGGCGCTCGGGCTGGCGGCGCTGGTCGTGTCGCTCGCCGTCCCGAGCACGGAGGTGCGCGTCCCGCGCGAGCGGGCCACGGTGATCATGGCCGTCGACGTGTCGCTGTCGATGCAGGCCACCGACATCGAGCCGAGCCGGTTCGAGGCGATGCAGATGGCGGCCAAGCAGTTCGTCGACGTCCTCCCCGCCCGGATCAACCTGGGGCTGGTCTCCTTCGCCGGCACCGCGACCACCCTGGTGACGCCGACGACCGACCGCGGCCAGGTGCGCAGCGCGATCGACAACCTCGACCTCGCCGAGTCGACCGCGATCGGGGAGGCGGTGTTCACCTCGCTCACCGCGATCGAGAACTACCAGTCGGCCCTCAACGCGACCGACGAGGAGCTGCCGCCGGCCCGCATCGTGCTGCTCTCCGACGGCTACAACACCGTGGGCCGCGACGACACCCAGGCGATCGACGCGGCGGTGGACGCCGGGGTGCCGGTGTCGACCATCGCGTTCGGCACCGACTACGGCACGCTCGACCTCGACGGCGAGCGGGTGCCGGTGCCGGTCGACCGCGCGACGCTCGAGGAGATCGCCGAGGAGACCGGCGGCAGCTACAGCGAGGCCGCCAGCGCCGCGGAGCTCGAGCAGGTGTACGAGGACCTCGGCAGCCAGATCGGGTACACCGTCGAGCCGCGGGACGTCAGCTACTGGTTCGTCCGCGGCGGGGTGCTGCTCGCCCTCGTCGGCGTCGTCCTCAGCCTGCTCTGGACCAACCGCCTGGTGTAGCGGACTCTCCGCGCCGAGAGTCCGTCCTCGCCCCGGACTTTCGGCGCGGAGAGTCCGTCCTCGCCCCGGACTTTCGGCGCGGAAAGTCCGTCGTCGCCGCGGGGCTCCGTCCGTCGGTTTCCGCGGAAGACGACGGGCGGGGCCGCTCAGCGGGAGGGGTCGAGGACGAGCTTGCCGGTGGTGCGGCGGGCGAGCAGGTCCTGGTGCGCCTCGCGGACGGCGGACATCGGATAGCGGCCGCCGGGGACGGGCCGCAGTGCACCGTCGGCGACCAGCGGCAGCAGCTCGGTCATCGCGTCGTCGAGCATGTGCGGTCGGGCCATGCAGTGCGCCAGCCAGAAGCCGATGACCGCCCGGCTGCGGTGCATCAGGGAGCCGGACTGCACCGGGCGGGGCGGGGTGCGGCCGGCCTGCCCGTACGCCACCAGCCGGCCGAAGGGCCCCAGCGCGGACAGCGAGCCGTCGAACACGTGCCCGCCGGTCATCTCCAGGACGACGTCGACCGGCTTGCCACCGTTGGCCTCACGCAGGGCGGCGGTGAACGTCTTCGGGTCGTCGTCGGCCAGGGCGGGGTCGACGCTCGCGTCGGCGCCGAGCTCCTCGGTGAGCGCCCGCTTCTCCGGGCTGGACGCGGTGGCGATCACCCGGCCCGCGCCCCAGCGCCGGGCCAGCTGGATCGCCAGCGATCCGACCCCGCCGGCGCCGGCGATGACGACGACGGTCTCGCCGCCGGCCAGGTGCGCGCTGGTGCGCAGCAGGTGGAACGCGGTCGCCCCCTGGAGGACGACGGCCAGCGCCTGCTCGTCGGTCACCCCGTCGGGCACCGGCCAGGTCAGCCGCGGGTGCGCGGCGACCTTCTGCGCGTAGCCGCCACCGCCGAGCAGCCCGACCACCCGCGGCCCGCCGCCGGCCGCCGTCCCGACGAACTCCGCGCCGGGCACCAGCGGCAGCTCCTGCGGCGCCAGGTAGCTGTTCTCGACCTGGTGGGTGTCGGCGTAGTTGATGCCGGCGGTGGAGACGTCGAACAGCTGCTCGTCCTTGGCAGGGACCGGATCGGGCACGTCGACGACGTCGAGGACCTCGGGACCGCCGAAGCGGGTGATCTGGACAGCGCGCATGACGGTGAGGTTATGGCCTGCCTCACGCGCAGCGTGGCGGGCGGTGTGCTCGGCACGGCAGGCCCCTGTCGTCCTTGAGGAAGGCCGTGGTCGTCCCCCGGCGATCAGCAGCTGATTCCCGAGCTCCCGTCGCTGGGACACGCGGCCAGCCCGTCGGCCGTGACTGTCCGCGAGGGTCCCTACGCTCCGCCCATGCGACTGAGCACAGCGCTGGAGCAGCACATCGCAGTGTTCGGCGAGAGCGGCAGTGGCAAGACCGTCCTGATCTCCTCGTTCTACGGAGCCACGCAGGAGCCTCAGTACCTCCGGAACAGTCTGTTCCACGTCGTGGCGGACGACATCGGGCAAGGTGCTCGGCTGCACAGGAACTACCTCGGCATGAAGAACTCAGCGCGGCTGCCCGAGGCCACCCGCTTCTCCGCGACGTCCTACTCCTTCTCGATCAAGCTGAAGGACGCGTCCGGCGCCAAGGCCATGAGGACCAGGCCGTTCGACGCCCTGCGCCTCGTCTGGCACGACTACCCGGGGGAGTGGTTCGAGCAGGACGTGAGCGGATCAGAGGAAGCCCGGCGCAGGGTCGACACGTTCAGGTCCTTGCTGGGTTCCGATGTCGCTCTCCTGCTCGTGGACGGGCAGCGGTTGGTGGACAACTCCGGGGAGGAGGAGCGGTACCTGAAGTCGTTGCTGGCCAACTTCCGCAACGGGCTGCTGTCGCTCAGGGACGACCTGCTGACGGACGGGAAGCCTCTCGTCGAGTTCCCGCGCATCTGGATCATGGGCCTGTCGAAGTCCGATCTGCTACCTGACCTGGACGTGTTCGCGTTCAGGGACCTTCTCATCGAGAAGGCCTGGGACGACATGGACGAACTGCGCAAGGTGCTCGCCGGCCTGGTGGAAGCCGGGGACGCGCTGTCAGTCGGTGAGGACTTCCTGCTGCTCTCGTCAGCGAAGTTCGACGCAGACAGGATCGAGGTCACCGAGCGCGTTGGTCTGGAGATGATCCTGCCCCTGGCCGCCATGCTGCCCTTCGAGCGCCACGTCCGGTGGGCCCAGGCGAAGCAGATCCCGGGAAAGGTGATCGAGAGTCTGCTGCGCGGCGCCGGACCTCTGGCCGCTGCGCTGGTCGGGAGCAAGAGCAAGCTGCTCGGCCCGGTAGGTCAGCTGCTGAACATCGTCGGTTCCAGCGTGACCGAAGCGGCCGAGCTGACTGGGGACAGGCTCAGAGAGATCAACTCCGAGGCGCTGGCCACACACGACCATCTGCGAGCCACATTGACCCGCTTCGCGATGGACCTGAACAAGGGCGAAGAGGAGCACATCCTCCTCAGGAGCCTGAGATGAGCCTCATCTGGGCCACTCGTGGGCGGACCTGGGGCTTTCGATTCCTCCGTAACGACGCATCCGGGGATCCGCTCCCCGTCTACGACGCCGCCTTCTCGGGTGTCGAGAACACGTCGGAGGCCTGCCGTCGCGTCGCGGAGACGGTGGCGCTGCCCGAGATGGTGGCGCTGCGTTTCCCGGATCCCTTGGGGCGGCAGGACCGGGCCGGCAGAGTGATCCCCCACGACTTCGTGGTCTTCGGTCCCTTGGCCGATGGAATCGATTCGGTCGAGGATGCTCGTCAGCGGATCTGGCCCCTGGTCGCCGACGCATTCGAACGGGTCTGGAAGCTGTCCAAGCCGCCTTCGGCCGACGGATGACCTCAGCGGCATCGTCCATCTCGTCAGCACGTCCACGGCTGCCGGTTGCTCCAGGTCACCGTTCCGAGCGACCGGGCCAGGTCGGCTGTCGCCGCAACTGTCGTCGGCACGCGACCGGACACGTCGACGTCGCCGGACTGGGTGCCCCGATGAGCGCCCGATCAATGGCTGCCCTGCGCCGGAATCGAGCGGGACCCGTCGCCTGATCCCGATGTACCTCTCAGGATTCCGGCGGGTGAGTATCACTTCCGCGTCCAGGGCGGTCAGGGAGCCGGCGGCGGTTCGCCGGCCTCTCCCCTCCCGTGTCGGCGGCCGTTGTCGAGTCGGGAGCCCGCGTCCACCATGCGGGAGTGGCTGAGGGCGTGCCCCCGCGGACGGCCCTGACGTTCGTGCTCGCGGACGGCCGGCGCATGTCCTGGGCCGAGTACGGCAGTGCCGATGGTGCGCCACTGGTGGTGCTGCACGGCACGCCCGGCTCGCGGCTGCAGTTCCAGTGGGTGCACGGGCTCGCGGGCGGCGCCGGGATCCGGGTGATCGCGCCCGAGCGACCGGGCTACGGAGCCAGTGACCGCGTGCCCGGGGGCACCACCTTCCCGGGATATGCCGATGACCTGCGGCAGCTGCTCGATCATCTCGAGCTACCGACCGTCACGCTGTGCGGGGTCAGCGGTGGAGGCGGGTTCGCGCTGGCCGCCGCGATCTCGCATCCGGAGCGGTTCGAGCGGCTGATCCTGGTCTCGGCGGGACTCCCGGTCCCGCGCGCCGCGCGGCGGGGAACGGCCCCGCCCGTCCGGCTCCTGCTGCTCCTGGCCCGGTACGCCCCGCGGGTCACGGGGGCACTGCTGGCCGCGCAGCTGTCCGCCGATCCGGACTCGGCCGTGAGCAGGGCAGGGAGGCGCTTCATGCCGGCCTCCGATCGCCGGGTGTTCGATGCCCCCGAGTGGCGCCGGCGGTTCGACGAGGACTTCCGCGAGGCCCTCGAGCAAGGCCCTGGCGCTGCGGTCCGCGACCTCGCCCTCGGCACGGGACCGCTCGGCGTGGATCCGGCGGACCTGACCGTGGAGACCGTGCTGTTGCACGGCACCGAGGACGTCAACGTGCCGGTCGGGATCGCCCGGTGGGTCGCGGCGAAGGTCTCCTCCGCCCGCCTGATCGAGCACCGGGGATCGGGCCACCTGTTCATCCTCGAACGCCCCCAGCTGATGCTCGAGTGGGTCAGGCGTTCATGACACCTCGCATGGGGGCCTGGGGCGGCGGGGTTCAGAGGAGTGCTGCACGGGCTCGTGGGCGAGGTACCACTGGGCGGTCCGCTCGGCCCGCTCCCGCGCCCCGCCGCCCCGGTAGTCGGAGAAGCCGGCGTGACCGTTGGCGGCCGCGGTGCCGACGAGGTCGTAGCACCACTCGCGGTTCCGCCGGATCGCGGCGAGGAGCTGGCCCTCGACGGCTCCGAGCGGCTGCCCAAGTGGCTGCTTCCCCGTCGTCCGGGAGAACCTGGCCACCGGCGGGGAGATCCGCCGGTCGGCCGCGGTCGTCGCCGGCTGGGCGCGGTACGCCGAGGGCGTGGACGAGGACGGGCAGCCGATCGACGTCGTCGACCGCAAGCGGGACTCGCTGACGGCGCGCGGCCGCCGCCAGCGGGAGGACCCGCTCGCCTTCCTCGCCGACCGCGACCTGTTCGGCGACCTGGTGGACGACGAGCGGTTCACCTCCTACCGGGCGGTGCTGACCTCTCTCCACGAGCGTGGTGCCGCGCGACGCTCGGGACCCTGGTGGACGAGCCGACGGGACGGGCGATCCCGCCGGGCTCCACGGCGCCCTGACCGGCGGGTCCCGGACCCGGGGCTGATTGACGGGCCGAGGCCTCGGCGTCACAGTCGCTGGGGTGACCGCAGGCGCGCGGGAGGCGATCGAGGACTGGTCGACCGCGCCGACGCGCGACGCGTCACAGGCGTCGCCGACCCGCCGCTCGGGCGTGCCGGTCAGCTCCCCGCGCGGTTCGGCCGTGTCAGTCCCGCGCAGGGCGGCCGGGCTCGGCCGGGCGGCGATCGTCGCGGTCCAGCGGGCCCCCGGGAACCAGGCCGTGCAGCGGGCCATGGGTGCGGCCCGCGGCGGACTGCTGCTCCAGCGGAGCCCCCAGGCGGTCGACAAGCCCGTCGCGGGCCCCCAGCTGCCGCCCGGCCGCAACGTCGAGTGGCACCGCAGGGGGATGGCCTTCTGGGTGGTGATCTCCAAGCAGTGGCTGGTGGACCGGGGGTTCCCTCCCGACACCGTCAGGATCACCGACGCGGCGGTCATGAGGGAGATCCTCTCCGGCCTCACCGAGGCGGCACCGTGGGCGGACGTCACGGCGCTGGCGAAGCACCCGGCGTTCAGGGACCTCGACCTGCCGGGGAAGCTGGCCGACCAGCCCCCCACGATCGTCCTGCCGGTCAGGCATCTGACGACCGAGGTGATCGGCAATCCACCGGGCGAGCAGGTCGTCGTCCGCGCGAGCCCGCAGGGCGCCGACATCTGGGTCGACACGGGGTTGGTGCGCCGGTCGATCACGACGCCGGCGGCCACAGAGATCGTCGACGCGGCATTCACCGCGCAGGTCTTCGGCATCCTCGAGGCCGCCCTCGACCAGCCGATGGGCGCCGGCCGCGACCCGGGCTGGCGCACCGCGTTCTACGCCGGCTACGTGTGGACGCTGCCCAGGCCGGCCGACCAGCTCGAGCGCTCGGCCCACTTCAGGCTGACCGCCGCCCACGTCGCCGATCTCTTCGGGCCGGGCTGGGTGGCCACGGCGACGGCCGGCGCGGCGAAGGAGGCCGGCCGCGTCAAGGACGCGACCATCTCGCTCCCCGCCTCGATGAAGGACGACTGGCCGCAGATCATGGCCGTGCTGAAGGAGATCGCCGGCCCTGCCCAGGGGCCGCGGAAGAAGGACGAGGCCCACCTCTCGCTCTCCGAACCGGACGCACTGCTGCTCGTCAAGATCGCCAAGAGCCCGCTGCGCCGCCAGATCATCGCGCGCCTGACGAGCTCCACCGAGGGAGCGAAGAAGAGCACCCGGTTCGGCGACGTCCTCGAGGCGGTCATCGAGGAGATCGAGCTCAAGGACGCCCGCACACGCCTGGACCTCGGAGATCCCGGCGTGAGCGACGAACAGCCGGTCCGTGACCGGCCGGTCCACGGGGACATCGTCCTCACGGGCGGCCGGCCGGTCCCCGGCAAGGAGGCCGTCTTCACGTTCCAGACCAAGGACGACGTCGACGCCCTGCGCGCCCCGCTGATCCAGGTCCAGTGGGTCGCGTACCCGAAGGACAAGCCGAAGCTGGTCTTCGAGGACGAGCTGAACACCTACTCCCCGCTGCGGGCGCAGGGGCCGGTCAACGACAAGCTCTTCGAGGTCACCTTCCCGCAGGCCGGAACGTACGTCGTCGAGGCGATCGTCAACCACAACTTCTTCCGGACGGCCCACTTCTCGACCGAGGTGAAGGTCCTCACCGAGCAGAAGGAGGCGGACTTCCAGGAGCGGACGGCGCTGGCGGGCTTCGCCGCGCCGACGGGTGCGAAGACCGACCCACGCCGCTTCGACGTCGGCGGTGTCACGAGCGCGCTGACCGACTACGAAGAGGGGACGATCACCCGAGGCCCGCTCGACCCGGCGTTCAGGGCCGGCAGCATGGCCGACCGACTGAAGGGGATCGACGCCGAGATCGCACGGGTGGAGGCGCTCGCCACGCAGTACGCGACGCGGCGGGGGGACCAGGCGGCCGCGATCCGCAACTGGGCCGAGGACTACCTCGAGACCCTGCGCGAGGGCCGCACGAAGGTCGAGGCCGACGCGAAGGGCACCCGGCTGATCCCGTGCACCGGTGTCTTCGTCAGCCGCAGCAAGAAGGCGCCGTCGAAGGCGCTCGACCTCGTCTGCCTGCAGAAGCGGACCGCGAACGGCGGCTACCACGTCGTCGTCCACGACCTCTCGCAGGTCTACGAGAGCGAGAACTACGTGACCGACGTCGACAACGACACCGCCGAGGGTGCGTACGAGGAGGTGTTCGTCGAGCTCTCCGAGCTGTACCCCGACGGCACCCTTTCGGTGGCCTTCCAGGGCTGGAGCGAGACGACGCAGGCGCCGACCGACTCCTACGTCAAGTTCCGCAAGGTCACCGACACCCTGGGCAAGGACGTCAAGACCACCGTGTTCGACCCGGCGGTCAACATCGCGGTCAACATCGCCGCGGCCGTGATGATGGTCGTCCCGGGCCTGCAGGCCGCTGGCTTCGCCCTGGCGATCATCTGGAACACCGCGCAGACGATCACCGAGCTCGAGGAGAAGGCGTCCAAGGGCACGCTCAAGGACAAGGACTACCTGTACGCCGGCGCGCAGTTCGCACTCGACCTGATCCCCGTCGCGGGGCGCTCCTCGCGGCTGGTCAGCCTCGGCCGCAAGGCCTACTACGTCATCGAGGGTGTGCAGCTCGCGGGCCAGGTCGTGCTCATCACCGCCCAGGGGCGGGACGAGATCGAGAAGGTCCGCAACGGCGTGATCTCGCGGCTGGCGAAGCTCAACGACCGGATCGCGGAGCTGGAGCGGATCAACCCCTCCGACCCCGAGCTCGAGGAACTGCGCGGGCAGCAGGAGACGCTCATCAGAGAGGGTCGGGACGCCGTCATCGCGACCTACGGCTCGATCGTCGCCCAGCAGGCGCTGGTGATGGTCGGCGGCCACGTCATCCAGCAGGCCGCCATCAAGAAGTTCGGCGCGCGCATCGGCGAGCTCGAGGCGAAGGGCCGGTTCCTGCACGTCGACGGTGAGACGCCGCGCTACGACCACACCGAGCGCAGGATCGTCGGCGATCGCCAGGCGATGACCGAGGCGCAGTTCGACAAGGCCGAGCGCACCGCCGCCGTGTCCGAGCGGCTCGAGGGGGTGCTGCCGGATCCGGCGCTGCGCGAGAAGGTCGTCGACACGCTCGGCGACGGCGCCGTCGAGGTCGTCGTCGGGGGCAACCGGACGCACCTGCGGTCCGAGGGGGACCGGAAGGTCCTGCACGTCGCCGCTGGCGCCCGACCGGACGAGATCCTCGCCGCCGCCCGGGGCGGCGACGTCCCGGCCCGCACCGCCGGCCCGGTCGACGAGCCCGCGGCGAAGCCGCCGACGCCGGCACCCGCCGCACCCGGCTCGCAGTTCGGCCTGGACGAGAGGCGCACCACGAAGCTGCTCGACGCGGTCACCCCCGACCAGGCGCGGATGCTGCACGAGTTCCTCGGCACGGGCGGCCTGAAGAAGGTCACCGACTTCCAGGCCGGCACGATCAGGTCGTACGCCGAGGGGATCGCGCGGGCGAAGCTCGCGGCCTCGGACCCGCGCGCCGCCGAGGGTCTGGCGCGCATGGGCTCCAAGCAGTACGCGAAGGACAACCCGCTGGCGCCGTCGACGGTGGCCGACGTCCTCGCCATGGTGCCGCCGGGCCGCATGGAGCTCTTCCTGCGCGTCGTCGGCGATCCCGCGATGCCGCACCCGCGGCAGCTCGGCGCCGACGGCCTCAAGCGGCTGTCGGGGTCCGGCGACGCGCTCGGGTTCATCGGCGAGCACGGCGGCGCTGCCTACGGCGAGCTGCGCAAGGAGAAGGCGTTCCGACCGCTGCTCGAGAAGCTGCGCGGGCTCCAGCCCGACGAGGCGCACGCTCTCGTCGAACGGGTGCGGACGGCGAAGACGGACACCGCCAAACTGGCGGCGGTCGACGTCGAGGTGCCCACCCGGCGTCCCCGCGTCGCGACCGGCCGCGTGGCGGCCAACAAGGACCTCCCCGGCTGGGACCGGCACGTCCAGCGCGCGGAGACGTTCGCCACCGAGCACCGCGGCCAGCCGGACCGCGCCGGCCGGCCCTACGACCCGACGCCGGAGCAGATCGAGATGCTCGCGGCGATGTACCAGCTGCGCGAGACCGCGCCACGGAGCACCACACTGCCGCACGAGAAGCGGGTGCGGATGCTCGACGAGTTCGACCAGCTCGGCCGGGACGCCGGGCTGCAGACGCAGTGGATCAACAACCTGCGCGGCGGCCTGAGCGAGTCGCTGTTCTCGCCCAGCGGCGGGCGCAACAAGACCCGCCTCGCGCACCCGGACGGCGGCTTCACCATCCTCGACTACGCGTTCGAGCCCGGCGCGCGACCGGGCTCGAGGACCGGGCGCAAGGAGTGGGTCGAGCAGAAGTCGGACCTGATCACGGCGCCGCCCGGCTCCGACGCGGTGTTCGCCCCTGCCGTGGGCCGCGCCAAGCGCTATGCGCAGGAGGCCGGGCTCGACATGAAGGCGATCGACGCCGACGCGGCCACCAAGGGCGACACGATCCTCATCGACTTCGTCCGGCCTCCCGGCAACGAAGCGACGAGGAAGGCGATGCTCGACACGCTGTTCGCGGAGTCCAGCCCGGTTCAGGCGGTCAGGTTCGCCGACGGGCCGTGGATCGAGCGCGTGGACCACCTCACCGGGAAGTGACCCCCTGGGGCGGTGACCGGATCGAGCGGGTGCCGTCGGCGCGCGGGGGTACGGATGAAGCCGACGCCGGCCACCCGTGCGGTGCGCGCGGCCGAGGACCGGGGGGTGTGCGGTGCGCTTCGTGTTCAGTCCGCCTGCGGAGGCGACGACCGACCTGGTGACGCTGCCCTGGGAGCTCCCGCTCGACCGGTGGCGCGATGACCGGGTCGTCGAGATCCCGCAGAGCGGGCGCTCGCGGCACGTCGTCCGCTTCGTCGCCGAGGCCGGGCAGGTGTTCGCGCTCAAGGAGCTCCCCGAGGAGGCGGCCCGCCGGGAGTACCGCGTGCTGCGCCGGCTGCACGAGCTGGGCGTCCCGGCGGTGGAGGCCCTCGGCGTGGTCGTGGACCGGCCGGACGGCCAGGAGGCGGTGCTGGTCACCCGCTTCCTGGACTACTCGTCGTCCTTCCTCGCGCTGTTCGCCAACCCGCGCGGGGCGCACCTGACCGGCCGGGTGATGGACGCCCAGGTCGAGCTGCTGGTGCGGCTCCACCTGGCCGGCGTCGTGTGGGGTGACTGCTCGCTGTCGAACACCCTGTTCCGGCTGGACGCCGGCACCCTCGGCGCCTACCTGGTCGACGCCGAGACCGGCGAGGTGCACCACCGGCTGTCCCAGGACCAGCGCGACCACGACCTGGACGTCGCCTACGGGCGGGTGGTCGGGGAGCTCGTCGACCTGCGGGACCGGGGCTGCCTCGCCGAGGACGTCGACCCGGCGCTCGCCGCAGGTGACCTGGTGGCGCGCTACGAGCACCTGTGGGCCGAGCTCACCGGGGAGGAGGTGGTGCCGCGCGACCAGCAGCGCTTCCGCCTGGAGGCGCGGATCCGGCGGCTCCAGGACCTCGGGTTCGAGGTCGCCGAGGTGGAGATCATCGACGACCCGGGAGGCGGCAGCCGGCTGCGGCTCACCACGCGGGTGGCCGAACCGGGCCACAACCGGCGTCTGCTGTTCGCCGGGACCGGCCTGGACGTCCAGGAGAACCAGGCGCGCCGGTTGCTGGGCGACATCGCGGCCTACCGGACGTGGCTGGAGCAGGAGGAGCAGTGCCGCGTCCCCGACGCGGTGGCCACCCTCCGCTGGCGCGCCGAGGTGTACGAGCCGACGCTGGCCGACGTCCCCGCGCACCTGCGCAACCGGCTGGACGACGCGGAGATCTTCCACGAGGTCCTCGAGCACCGGTGGTTCCTGTCCGAGGCCAGCGGCCGGGACGTGGGCATGCGGGCCGCCGTCCGGGACTACGTCGACCGCGTGCTGCCGGAGGTGTCCGCGGAGCTGGTCACGCCGAACCCCCGAGGAGCCAGACCGTCACCGTGACGACGGCGCGCGGCGACGTCACCGGCCCCCGTAGGTCGCCTTGCCGGGCCCGTCGGTCAGGAACGAGGCGACGGCGCCGCGCAGGTCCTCGGTCGCGAAGAGCGGGCCGGACACCTGGGGCACGATCGCGTCGGCGGCCCGGACGCCGTCCCGCACGGCCGTGCCCACCAGCCGCTTGGTCGCCGCGTGCGCCACGGTCGGGCCGGCCGCGACGCGGGCGGCGAGGGCGCGGGCGGCCTGGGGGAAGCCGTCGTCGGGCAGCACGCGGTTGACCACACCCCACCGCTCGAGCACATCGGCGGGGTAGCGCTCGCCGGTGAAGACCAGCTCCTTGGCCCGCGCCGGCCCGGCCCGCTCGGCCAGCCGCTGCGGCCCGCCCATCGACGGGGTCAGCCCGACGACGATCTCCACCAGGCCGAACGACGCCCGCTGCGCGGCGAGCAGCAGGTCGCAGGCCAGCGCCAGCTCGAACGCCGCGGTCAGGGTCAGGCCGTGGGCCGCGAAGACGGTGGGCACCGGGAGGTCCTCCAGGGTCTGCGCCAGCCGCAACAGCCGGGCCCACAGTGCCGAGCCGCGGCCCACCGGGTCGGGGCCCTCGGCGATCTCCTGGAAGGCGTGCACGTCGACCCCGCCGGAGACGACCTTCCCGCGCGCCTCCAGCAGCACCGCCCGCGCCCGGTCCGGCCGGCCCGGCGCGGTCAGCTCGACCAGCTCGGCGACCGCCCGCTCGAAGCCGGCGAAGACGCTCTCGTCGAACAGGTTCAGCGGGGGCCGGTCGAGGACGACGACGACCACGTCGCCGTCCCGCTCGAGCCGGACGGGGACGGCGTCTTCTGCACCCATGCCGACATTCCTAGCGGGCGCAGCGGCCGGCGTCCCGGCGGTGGCGCCCCGCCCGGGCGTCCCGCACGCTGGACGCCGTGGCCTCGGGGGACGCGGGAGCCGGGCCCGCGGGCGGAGACCCGCCCGGGCCCGTGCTGCGGCCGGCGACCCCGGCGGACCGGCCCGCGCTGCTGGTGCTGTTCGCGGCGGCGAACGACGCGTGCTGCGGGCGCTACGCGCCCAGCGTGTACGCCGGTCGGCTCGACATCGCCGAGTGGTTCGACCGCAAGCGCCTCGACCGGTCCTGGGTCCTCGCGGACGCCGACGGGCTGGTCGGCCACGTCGGGGTGCGGCGGGACCCCGAACCGGCGCGGCGCTGGGGGCTGCCGACGGGGCCGGCGTGGGTGGAGGTGGCCCGCCTCGCCGTGCACCCGGGCGCGCAGCGACACGGGCACGCCCGCCGCCTCATGGCCCACGTGCACCGCGAGCTGGCCGGCGCCTGGTGCTGGCTGACCTGCCACCGGGACAGCCCGGGCCACGGGCTCTACCGGTCGCTGGGCTGGCAGCCGGTCGACCTGCCGATCCGGTGGCCGGACGACCCGACGCCTGGCGTCCTGCTCACCCGGACGCCGGCGGCCCGGGGCTGAGGTTCCGCCGCGGGAGCCGACAGCGGTCACGGGGCTGTCGACATCCGCGCTGCGAGCGGCGATCCTCTCGGTGCAGCGCGGTCAGGTCGGTCGCCGGTGCGGAGGGGCTCCCATGCCTGTCTGGGACAGCACGCCGCTGCCCGAACGCGACCAGTTCGACTACTGGAACGACGTCATCTGCCGCGCGTTCGTGCCGCTGCGTGCGGTGCGGCGGACCGATCGCCCCGGGTTCGCAGCCCGAGTCGAGACCCGGCCGCTGGTCGAGGTGAACCGGGCGCGGATCGTGTCGCAGCCTCAGGAGACACTGCACGGCGTCCGGGAGGTCGCCGACACCGACGCCGCGTACTACTTCGTCAACCTCCAGCTGGCCGGTCGGTGCGCCGTCCGCCAGGGCGGCCGGGAGTCGGTCGTCGGGCCGGGCCAGTTCACCGTCGTGGACACGACGGAGCCGTACTCCTTCGACCTGGACGGGGTGTGGCACATGGTGTCCTACCGGGTGCCGCACGCACACCTGTCGTCGCGACTGGGTGGCCGCCGGCCGAGCACCGCGGTGGCGGTCGGCGGGGCGGGCGCCGGTGGCGTGGTGACCGCGCTGATGCACGCCCTGTGGCAGGTGGGCGACGAGGTGGACAGGACCGGGACCCGGGACCTGGAGCAGTCCTTCGCGTCGGCCGTCGCGGCCGCGACCGCCGCCGGGGTCGAGCCCGGGCGCTTCGACCGGGGCGCCGTCCGGGCCGCGGTGCTGCAGCACGTCCGCGACCACCTCGGCGACCGGACCCTGTCGGTGACCACGGTGTGCCGGCGCTTCGCCATCTCCCCGCGCACGCTGCACAACCTCTTCGCCGACGCCGAGGACTCCTTCGGCGCGACCGTGCGGGCCATGCGCCTGGACCGGTGTGCCCTGGTGCTCGCCGCCGCGGCGCCCACCGTCACCGTCACCGAGATCGCGACGGCGCACGGCTTCGACGACCCCTCGTCGTTCAGCCGGGCCTTCCGCCGCCGCTTCGGCGTGAGCCCGCGGGAGGCGCGCCAGGGTGCGGCGTGCACGAACGGCACGGTCGGCGTGCGCTGACGGCCGGGACGCGTCCGTGTGCCGCCGCGATGATCAGTGGGGTCGCGAAAACCGTCCCGCCCCCGAGGAGCCACCATGGCCGTGTCCTTCGTGCTGAGCCCCGACCAGGAGCAGCTCAAGCTCGCCGCCCGGCAGTTCGCGGAAGCGCACCTGCGCGGCCTGGCCGACGACGTCGCCGGCGAGCCCGATCCACTGACCCGGGCCCTCCTGGCCCGGCCGGTCTTCGAGAAGGCGGTCGGCGCGGGCTTCCTCAAGGGCTTCATCCCGGCGCCCTTCGGCGGCGCCGCCACCGGCGGGGTGGAGGCCGCGATCTTCATCGAGGAGTGGGCGACGGTGAGCCCCGACTTCGTCATCTCGATGGCCGGCCCCATCATCGCCCTCAGCCCGGTCTACCAGGTCGGCACGCCTGAGCAGATCGAGCGGTTCGTGGCCCCCTTCCTCGCTGACTCCGGCGCCCCCCTGGCCGCCATGGCCTACAGCGAGCCCGGCGGCAGCGCCAACTTCGCCGCACCGCCGCCGGCGGAGGGCACCCGCACCACCGCTGTCCCGGACGGCGACTCGTGGGTCGTCAACGGACGCAAGGCCTGGGCCTCGCACCTGTCCGGCTGGGACGGCGCCGGTCCGGACCTCATGACGATCGTCTGCCGAACACCCGGCGGCGTCTCACTGATCGTGGCCGAGCGCGAGCACCTGGCCGGCCACGTCGAGGTGGAGGAGCACTACGACCTGCCCGGCCTCCGCGGCTGTCTGACGTCGCGGGTCCGGCTCACCGACGTGCGCGTGCCCCGGGAGAACCTGCTCGGGGCCGAGGGGGAGGGCATCGCCCTCACGCGCAGCGCCTTCATGGCCAGCGGTGCCTCGATCGCGGTCTTCGCGGTCGCGGCGATGCGCCGCGCCTTCGACATCGCGCTCCGGTTCGCCCTCACGGAGAAGCGCGGGGGAGCGGTGCCGATCATCGACCACCAGGCGGTGTCCGACGCCCTCTCCGACGCCAAGGGCCGTATCGAGGCGGTCCGGCTGCTGGGCTGGCGGGCGATGGATGCCGTGCTGTCCGGGCACCCGGCCGGACCCGAGCTGGCCCTGCACGCCAAGGTCTTCGGCTCGGAGACCGGGCTCGACGTCGTCAACGAACTGGTGAAGGTCATCGGGGTCCAGGCCTACGACCGGCGCTTCCCCATCCTGTCGTGCCTGGCCGACGCGCTGGCCTACCCGATCATCGAGGGCAGCAACACCGGCGTGCGCCGCCGCCAGCTGCAGGACCTGTTCCGCGCTCCGGGCTACGACCCGCTGGCGGCCTCCGGCATGGCGTGACGACATGACGCCGGCGGTGGGGGCGGACAACCGCCCCCACCGTCAGGCGCGGTCGGGGAGCACCCCGGCGCCGGCGAGGGAGCGGTCCACCGGCGGCGAGCGGCGCAGGGTCACCCGGCGCCCGGCCCGCTCGGCGACCGCCAGGTGGTCGAGCAGCAGGTCCAGTCCCGGCGCCGACAGCGCGGTCACCGAGCCGGCGTCGATGCCGTCGACCCGCGCCGGCTCACGCCCGTAGCGCCGGACGAACGCGGCGACGGCGGCGGCATCGACCTCGCCGGCCAGGCACAGCACCCGCCCGCCTGCGGTGTTCAGCAGCCGGACGACGCCGTGCGCGGCCGCCAGTCCGTCGGGGGACACCGGGCTCACCGGACCAGTGTGCCGCGTCCGGGGCGGCGGGGAGCCGGCCCCGTCGGCCCACGCGGAGGTGTGACCTGCGCCGACCGACTAGGTTCGGCTCCCGACGGGACGGTCGGGGCAGGGGAGTGACGCAGTGGGCAGATCGGTGCTCGTGACCGGCGGCAACCGGGGGATCGGGCTGGCGATCGCCCGCTCCTTCGCCGAGCAGGGCGACTCGGTCGCGGTCACCCACCGCGGCAGCGGAGTCCCCGACGGGCTCTTCGGCGTGCAGTGCGACGTCACCGACGCCGCCGCCGTCGACCGGGCGTTCACCGAGGTCGAGGAGCACCAGGGCCCGGTGGAGGTGCTGGTCAGCAACGCCGGGATCACCCGCGACGGGCTGCTCATGCGCATGAAGGAGGAGGACTTCGCCGACGTCGTCGACGCCAACCTCACCGCCGCCTACCGGGTGTCCAAGCGCGCCGCGGCCAAGATGGTGCGCGCGCGGACCGGCCGGATGGTGTTCATCTCCTCGGTCGTGGGCCTGCTCGGCTCGGCGGGGCAGACCAACTACGCGGCCAGCAAGGCCGGCCTGGTCGGCCTGGCCCGGTCGATCGCCCGCGAGCTGGGCAGCCGCGGCATCACGGCGAACGTGGTCGCGCCCGGCTTCGTCGAGACCGACATGACGGCGCAGCTGCCGGAGAAGCGGCAGCAGGAGATCCTCGGGCAGGTGCCGCTGGGCCGGTACGCCTCGGCGGACGAGATCGCGGGCGTGGTGCGCTTCCTGGCGAGCGACGCGGCCGGCTACATCACCGGGGCGGTCGTCCCGGTCGACGGCGGACTGGGAATGGGGCACTGATGAGCGGCATCCTCGAGGGCAAGAAGATCCTGGTCACCGGCGTCCTCACCGAGGCGTCGATCGCGTACGCGACGGCCCGGATCGCCCAGGAGCAGGGCGCCACCGTCGTCCTCTCCAACTTCGGCCGGGCGCTGTCGCTGTGCCAGCGGATCGCCAAGCGGCTGCCGGCCGAGGCGGCGGTCGTCGAGCTCGACGTGACCAACACCGAGCACCTGTCGACCCTGTCCGACCGGCTGCGCGAGCACGTCGGCGACAGCCTGGACGGCGTCGTGCACTCCATCGGCTTCGCGCCCCAGGAGGCGATGGGCGAGGGCTTCCCCGAGGTGGCGTGGGAGCACGCGGCGACGGCGTTCCAGGTGTCCACCTGGTCGATGGCCTCGCTCACCCAGGCCTGCCGGCCGCTGTTCGGCGAGCACGCCTCCGTCGTCGGGCTGACCTTCGACGCGACCGTCGCCTGGCCGGTCTACGGCTGGATGGGCGCGGCCAAGGCGGCGCTGGAGTCGACCTCCCGCTACCTCGCCCGCGAGCTCGGGCCCGAGGGGGTGCGGGTGAACCTGGTCGCGGCGGGGCCGCTGCGCAGCATGGCGATGAAGTCCATCCCGGGCAGCTCGCAGTTCGAGGAGGCGTGGGAGGCCCGCGCCCCGCTGGGCTGGTCGGTCACCGACACCGAGCCCGCCGGCAAGGCCGTCGTCGCGCTGCTGTCGGACTGGTTCCCCGCCACCACGGGCGAGATCGTGCACGTGGACGGGGGGTTCCACGCCGTCGGCGTGTGAGCCGCATCCGTTCCGCCGCACCGGAGAGAAGAAACCACCGTGCCCCGCGCCACCGACGTCGACATCCACCCTGACCAGAAGCCGGACGAGGACCCCTCGCTCGCCGTCCGCAACAACGGCGGGGCCGCACCGCCGGCCGACCCCGCCCCGGCCGGCCGCCGGGAGGCGCTGCTGCTGCTCTCCTTCGGCGGCCCCGAGGGGCACGACGACGTCATGCCGTTCCTCGAGAACGTCACGCGCGGGCGCGGCATCCCCCGAGAGCGGCTCGAGGCGGTCGCCGAGCACTACCACCACGTCGGCGGCGTCAGCCCGATCAACGACCAGAACAAGGCGCTGATCGCCGCGGTGGAGGCAGACCTCGCCGCCGCCGGGATCGAGATGCCGGTCTACTGGGGCAACCGCAACTGGGCGCCCTACGTCGAGGACACCTGGCGGCAGATGGCCGACGACGGCGTCGAGCACGTCTACGTCTTCGCGACCTCGGCGTACGCCTCGGCGTCGGGCTGCCGGCAGTACCACGAGGACATCGCGCGGGCCCGGGCGGTGACCGGTGGCGGCCCGACCGCGGAGAAGCTGCCGCACTACTTCGACGCCCCGGGCTTCGTCCGGGCCAACGCCGACGCCCTGGCCGCCGCGCTCGCCGAGCTGCCCGACGGCGTCCGCGACACCGCCCGCCTGGTGGCGACCGCGCACAGCATCCCGGACGCCATGGCCGCCGTCGCCGGCCCCGAGGGGCACGCCTACGAGGCCGAGCTGACCGCCGCCGTGCAGCAGGTGGTGGACGCCGCCGCGCCCGGCCGGCCCTTCGACCTGGTCTGGCAGAGCCGCAGCGGGCCGCCGTCGGTGCCGTGGCTGGAGCCCGACGTCAACGACCACCTGCGCGCTCTGGCCGCGGCGGGGGAGCAGGCCGTCGTCCTCCTCCCGATCGGCTTCGTCAGCGACCACCTCGAGGTCGTCTGGGACCTCGACAACGAGGCGCGCGCGACCGCCGGCGAGGTCGGCCTCACCTTCGTCCGCGCGGGCACCGCCGGCACGCACCCGGCGTTCGTCGCGACGGTGCGCGAGCTGCTGCAGGAGCGCCGCGCCGGCGGCCCCCCGCGGCTCGGCACGAACTGCCCGGCCGCCTGCTGCTTCGTGGCCCGGCCGACTCGCTGAGCGGTCGTTGCCGGCGTTCCGGACCGCTCGCTTCTGCGGTGTCTCCTCCGCTCTTGCGGCCGTGCACCGCCGCAGGAGGGAGCAGAACACCGCAGAAGACCCGGTCGGCTAGCGCGGGATCGCGTTGTAGGCGGCGGTGATCGCCTCGCGCACGGCGTCGGACAGCGGGCGCAGCGCGTCGTCCCGGGCCGCGGCCTGGCCGGTGGTGACCGCCCCGCCCGGGGCGTCGGTGAGCGCCAGGTCGAGCACCCGGGCCAGCCGCTGCGCGCGGGCGAGCACCGACAGGGCCAGCGGGTCGCTGCCCGGGGGCATCCCCGGCACGTGCGCCGGCTTGGCCAGCCCCGCCAGCAGCGCGGGCACCTCGGGGTGCCAGCGGGCCAGGTCGAGGTCGACGAGGGTCCGGGCGGCGTCGGAGACGGCGAGGTCCAGCCCGCCGGACACCGCCCGCAGCGTGCCCTCCACCGGCGGGGGCACCGGCGGGGCGCCGGCCAGGTCGACCGCCGTCCACTGCACCACCTCGGACCCGACCGGCTCCGGCACCAGCGCCAGCCGCTCGCCGACGGCGGCCTGTCCCGCCTCCAGCGCGAGCTCGGGCAGCCCCGGCACCCGCGGCACGCCACGGACGTCGCCGGGCACCGGCAGCACCAGCCGGAAGCGGCGCTCCCCGAGGCCGCGCAGCGTGGTCAGCGCCCAGCCGAGGGGGACCGCCTCCTGGGCACCGGGCAGGCCGGAGACCCGGTGCGCGGTGGTGCCGAGGAGGGCGTCGAGAGCGTCGTCGTACGAGGCGCGGCCGGTGAGCCAGGCGGTCGCCCAGACCGCGAACCGGCCGGCGGGGAAGTCGTGCACCAGTCGAGGCTATGTCGGGCACCCGGGCAGGTGACGATCCGGTTGAGATGGATCACGCTCCGGGTCCGGTCTGGGAGAGTGACGCCGTGGACGCCTGGCTGCTGTGGCTGATCGCGTCGGGTCTGTTCGCCGCCGGCGAGATGGCGAGCCTGGACCTGGTGCTGCTGATGTTCGCCGGCGGCGCGCTGGGCGGCATGACCGTCGCGCTGCTGGGCGGTGCCGTGGGGCTCCAGCTGGTCGGCTTCATCGTCGTCTCCGCGGTGCTGCTGCTCCTCGTCCGCCCGCTGGCCAAGCGGCACCTCACCGAGCGCACTCCCGAGCAGCTGGACGGCGTCGCCGCCCTCATCGGCCGGACGGCGCGGGTCACCCAGCCCGTCGACGGGCACGGCGGCCGGATCCGCCTCGGCGCCGACGAGTGGACCGCCCGCAGCCAGTACGGCGCGGAGACCTTCCCGGTCGGCTCGACCGTCCGGATCCTCCAGGTGGACGGCGCCACCGCCGTCGTCGGCGACGCGCTGGAGCTGGAGTGATCCCTCCGCGCGGGTGACAGCGGGGCCGAACGGCCCCGGAACGGAACCCGTGCACGGCAAGATCGGGACGGAACCGGAGTGGAAGGAGCGTTCCCGTGACGCCTGCACTGATCGCCCTGATCGTGATCGCCCTGCTGGTGATCGTCGTCGTCGCGAAGAGCGTGACGATCGTTCCGCAGGCGCAGGCCAAGGTGGTCGAGCGGCTCGGCCGGTACAGCCGCACGCTCTCGCCGGGGCTGTCCATCCTGGTGCCCTTCATCGACCGGGTGCGGGCCACGATCGACCTGCGCGAGCAGGTGGTCTCCTTCCCGCCGCAGCCGGTCATCACCGCGGACAACCTGCAGGTGGGCATCGACACCGTCGTCTACTTCCAGGTGACCGACCCGCGGCTGGCCGTCTACGGCATCGCGAACTACATCACCGGCATGGAGCAGCTGACCACCACGACGCTGCGCAACGTGGTCGGTGGGCTGAACCTCGAGGGGGCGCTGACCGGCCGGGACGGCATCAACAGCCAGCTCCGCGAGGTCCTCGACGGCACCACCGGGCCCTGGGGCCTGCGGGTGGCACGGGTGGAGATCAAGGCGATCGACCCGCCACACTCGATCCAGGACTCGATGGAGAAGCAGATGCGCGCCGACCGCGACAAGCGCGCCGTGATCCTCACCGCCGAGGGGCACCGGCAGGCGGCGATCACCTCCGCGGAGGGGGAGAAGGCCTCGGCGATCTTGTCGGCGGAGGGCCGCAAGCAGGCGGCGATCCTCGAGGCCGAGGCCGAGCGGCAGAGCCGGATCCTGCGCGCCGAGGGGGAGCGGGCGGCGCTGTTCCTCCAGGCCCAGGGGCAGGCGAAGTCGATCGAGACGGTGTTCCAGGCCATCCACGACGGCAAGCCCGACCAGGGCCTGCTGGCCTACCAGTACCTGCAGACGCTGCCGCAGATCGCGCAGGGCGACGCCAACAAGATGTGGATCGTCCCCAGCGAGTTCAGCAAGGCCCTCGAGGGCCTGGCCAACCTCGGCGGCGCCGAGGGCGGGCGCTCCTGGATGGACGTCGGGTCGTCCGGCAACGGCACGTCGGCGCCGAGGAGCGGCGGGCTGGACACCAGCGACTGGTTCGAGTCGCAGCTGCCGCCGGCCGCCGAACAGCCGGAGGCGCGGATCGAGCTGTCGAGCATCGTCCAGGAGACCGCGCCCGCACCGCCCTCCCTGGCGCAGGCCACGCAGGAGGCCCGGGAGCTCGGGAACGTGGAGCTGGCGCCGCCGGATCCGAGCCAGCCGCCGCCGCAGGGCTGATCACGGGGCGCGGCGGGACCGTCGGGCCCCACCCAGCCTGAGATGCGGCAGTGGGAGCTCTTCCCGCGTTCTCCGGCGCAGAACGTGGGAAGAGCTCCCGACACCCGGGTGCGGCTCAGTCCTTGAGCAGGCCCTCGCGCAGCTTGGCCAGGGTCTGGCTGAGCAGCCGGGACACGTGCATCTGCGAGATGCCGATGTCGGCCGCGATCTGCGACTGGGTCATGTTGCCGAAGAACCGCAGGATGAGGATGCGGCGCTCGCGGGCCGGGATGGTGGCCAGCAGCGGCTGGAGCGACTCGCGGTACTCCACGCCCTCCAGCGCGGCGTCCTCCTCGCCCAGCGTGGCGGCGAGGGTGGGGGAGTCGTCCTCGCCGCTGAGCCGCTCGTCCAGCGAGCTCGACCGGTAGGCATTGGCCACGGCCAGCCCCTCGAGGACCTCCGCGCGCGGGATGCCGAGGTGCTCGGCCAGCTCGGACGGCGTGGGCGCCCGGCCGTTCTTCTGCGCCAGCTCACCGACGGCCGCGTTGAGCGACAGGTGCAGCTCCTGCAGCCGGCGCGGCACCCGCACCGACCAGCCCTGGTCGCGGAAGTGCCGCTTGATCTCGCCGGTGATCGTCGGGACCGCGAAGGAGAGGAACTCCACGCCGCGCGTCGGGTCGAACCGGTCGATGGCGGCGATCAGGCCGAGCGTGCCCACCTGGAGCAGGTCGTCGAACGGCTCGCCGCGGTTGCTGAACCGGCGGGCGAAGTGCCGCACCAGCGGCAGGTGCTCCTCCACCAGGATCTCCCGCAGCCGCTCGCGGCGCGGGTCGCCCTTCTCCAGGGTCGCGAGCTCCGCGAACAGCGGCGCGGTGCGCTCGGCGCGGCGGCGGTTGTCCGAGACCGGGGCGACGTCGGGTTCGGTCGCCGGCTCCGGCTCGGCGTCCGGCTCGGTCAGGGCCTCCGTCGCCGGGACGGTCTCGCTGCGGGGGTCGGGTACGAGCACGGGAGCGTCCTCGGGCGCGACCTCCTCCGTCCCCGCCGGGGACTCGTCGTCGCGCAGGGTGTCCTCCTCCACGGTCGGCGGCTTGGCGGCTGCCCCCCGCGTCACCGTGCGACCGAGACGTTCTGGCCCGTGCCACCGAGCAGCTGCTCCGGGTTGTGACCCGGGAGGAACTTGTCCATGGAGATGACGGCGACCGCGGCGCCGCTGCCGTCACCGGCCGGGACGGTCGCCTGGCTCGCCGGGCCGGCGTCCACCCGGTCCACCAGGGTGTGCAGCACCGCCCAGCCGAAGCCGTCGCGGGGGACGTCGGTGCCCTCGGCGGTCGGCACCCAGGCGTCGATGTGCAGGCCCGATCGCCGCGTCTCGAAGACGACCGTCAGCCGGCGGTCGCCGGAGACGATCGCGGCGAGCGTCGCGCACGCCTCGTCGACGGCCAGCCGCAGGTCCTCGACCGCGTCGAGGTCGTAGTCCATCCGCATCGCCAGGTCACCGGCCATGGCCCGCACCGCGGGCAGCTGGCTCGGGGTGGTGGGCACCCGCAGTTCCAGTCGCTCGGCGCGCCGCCCGTCGTGCGCGAGGGCACCCCTCGAGTCCACCATCCGTCGTCCGCTCCTCGTTCGTCAGCGTTCCGCTCTGCAGAGCCACGGCCCCGCGCCGGTGGTCCGGCCGCGGCGGCTCGCCCCCATAGTGCCCGAATGCCGCCCGCACCCGGCGGATGCTCGGGTCGGGCGGCGCCCCGAAGAGCAGTTCTACCCGGTACGAGGGGGCGGCAAACGCCGGTCCCCGGCACCGGTGAGCGCGGTTGCCGCCCCCCTTGCCCTGCGGTTTCCTGGCCGCAGATGAACGCCAGCCAGCCGAGCCCGACGCCGGGCGCGCGTCCCGTGGGGGGCGCGGGCCACGACGTGCTCGTCGCGGCCATGGAGGACGCGGCGGCGGCGATCTACTGCCTGGCCGGCCCGGCGATGGAGCCCGTCTGGGCCAACGCCCGGGCCCGCGCGCTGGGCACCTCGCGCGCCGACCTGCCGTCGGTCGACGGCCGCTCGGTCGCCGACCTCGTCGACGTGGTGGCGCGCACCGGCCGCCCCGAGACCCTGCGCGGGCCCCTGGGGTCGGACGGGACCGCGGCAACGGCGGTGCTCCAGCCGTTGCGGGTGGAGGGGGAACCCGGCGTGCTGCTGGTCCTGGAGGCCGGCACCGGCACCGACGCCTGGCCCGAGGCGCGCGGGGACGTCGTCGACCAGGTGCAGCACTCGCTCCTGCCCCCGTCGCTGCCGCTGCTCCCCGAGCTCCGGCTGTCGGGCAGCTACCACCGGGCCAGCTCCTTGGGCGCCGCCGGTGGGGACTGGTTCGACGCCGTCCCGCTGGGACGGGGCAGGCTCGCGCTGGTCATCGGTGACGCCGTCGGCCACGGCGTGCCCGCCGCGGGTGCGATGAGCCGGCTGCGGGGCGCGATGCGCTCGGTCGCGCTGCGCGACCCGTCCCCGGCCGCCGTCGTCGCCGCGCTGGACGCCTTCGCCGCCCAGATGGAGGACGTCGAGGGCGCCTCGGTGTTCTACGCGGTGCTCGAGGCGGCCACCGGCCGACTGACCTACGCCGCGGCCGGGCACCCGCCGCCGCTGCTGGTCGCGGCCGACGGCAGCTCGTCCTTCCTGCCGGTCACCCCCCGCCCGCCGCTGGGCAGCCTGCCCGGCAGCCCGACCGTCGTCTCCTCGGCGGAGCTGGCGCCCGGGGCGACGCTCGTCCTCTACTCCGACGGCGCGGTGTCGGCGTCGGGTCCGCCGCCGGCCCAGGGGCTCAGCCGGCTGGCCGACGTGGCCCGCCGCGCGGTCACCGGCCCCGGCTCGATCGTCCCTGAGGGAGCCGGCGGGCTGGCCGCGGCCGTCGCCGAGGGGCTGCTCGGCCCCCGGGAGCACCCGGACGACCTCGCCGTCCTGGTGGCGCACCGGCTGGCCGAGCGGCACGAGCCGCTGACGATGGACCTGCTCGCCGTCCCGGCCTCGCTACCGGCGGTGCGCCGCCGGCTGTCGGCCTGGCTGGTCGGGCTGGGGATGGGGGAGCAGGACCGGGTCGGGGTGATGGTCGCGGTCGGAGAGGCCTGCGCGAACTCCGCCGAGCACGCCTACCGCGGCACCGAGCCCGGCCGGATGCACGTGACGGCCGCGGTCGACGTCGACGGCGTGCTCACGGTCACCGTGCGGGACGAGGGGAGCTGGCGACCGCCGGACCGCGACCCGGGCAACCGCGGCCGCGGATTGCTGATCATGCGGCAGCTCGTGGACGGCGTCGTGCTGCAGGGCGAGCACGGCACCACCGTCACCCTCAGCATGCGGCTGCGGAGCAGCGAGGAGATCGAGGAGCGGCACGCCGGCACCAGCGCCACCGAGGTGGCGGTCGACCGGGCCGGCGAGCGGCCGGTGGTGCGGGTCTCCGGCGCGGTGGACCTGGTCGGCGCCGAGCAGCTGCGGATCCGGCTGCTGGAGGCCAGCCACGGCGGCACCGGGCAGGTGGAGCTGGACCTCGCCGGGGTCACCCTGTTCAGCAGCGCGGCGGTGCGGGTGGTCCTGGCGGTCGCGCGGATCGCCGGCGACGAGGGCTGGCGGCTGGTGGTGCACGCCCCCGAAGGCGGCGTGACGCGGCACATCCTCGTGATCAGCGGGCTGGCGGGCCTGGTCGAGATGCGCTGACGGGTGATCCCGCCGGCCGATGCGGTTTGGGGAACGGCTCCGGTGCCCATTCCCGGGGCGTGAGACTCCGCCGCAGCGACGTGCACGGCCCCGGGTGGCGACGCCGGCGCGCCGGCCGCGGTTTCGCCTACTACGACACCGACGGCTCGCTGATCAAGGACGACCGGCTCGACCGCGTCCGGGCGCTGGCCATCCCCCCGGCGTGGAAGGACGTCTGGATCTGCCCCTGGCCGCACGGGCACATCCAGGCCACCGGGGTCGACGCCGCGGGACGGCGGCAGTACCGCTACCACGACGCCTGGCGGGCCCGGCGGGACGCCGAGAAGCACGAGCGGGTGCTGGAGATCGCCCACCAGCTGCCCGACGTCCGCGAGGCCGTGGTCGAGGCGGTCACCGGCTCGGGGCTGACCCGGGATCGGGTGCTGGCCGCCGCCGTCCGGCTGCTGGACCTCGGCGCCTTCCGCGTCGGCAGCGAGCAGTACGCCGAGGACAACGGGACCTACGGCCTGGCGACGCTGCGGAGGGAGCACGTGCGGGTGCGCGGTGAGCGGGTGTTCTTCTCCTACACCGCCAAGGGCGGCATCGAGCGCGAGCTGGAGCTCACCGACCGGCCGACCGCCGACGTCGTCCGGGAGCTGCTCAAGCGGCCCGGCGACACCGGTGAGGAGCTGCTCGGCTACTGGGTGGGCGACCCGACGGGGTCCGGACGGGTGTGGCACGACGTCACCAGCGGTGAGATCAACGCCTACCTCAAGGAGATCAGCGACGCGGAGATCACCGCGAAGGACTTCCGCACCTGGAACGCCACGGTGCTGATGGCCGCCACGCTGGCCGAGGCGCCGCAGCCGACCACCAAGACCGCCCGCAAGCGGGTCGTGAAGCAGGCCTACGAGCGGGTCTCGGAGACCCTCGGCAACACCCCGGCGGTGTGCAAGGCCAGCTACGTCGACCCCCGGGTCGTCGACCGCTTCGACGCCGGCGAGACGATCGCGCCGGCGCTGCAGGAGGCGGCCTCGGCCCCGGACGACCGGACCGCGCAGAAGGTGCTGGAGCAGGCCGTCTGCCGGATGCTCACCAGCTGACCGGGCAGACGCGACGAGGCCCCGCCGGAGCGGGGCCTCGTCGTGATCGGGATCCCGGGCCGGCGCCCGGGGACGGTCAGCGGGCGCTGCCGTCCACGATCGTGAACAGGTCGATCAGGCCGGTGACCTCGAGCGGCCGGGTGACGGCGCGCGTGGTGGCGATCAGGCGCAGGTCGACCTCGCGCGAGCGGGCGGCCTTCTGGGTCTCGACCAGGACGGCCAGCCCGGCGGAGCCGAGGAACTGGACGCCGGAGAGGTCGATGACGAGGCTCTTCGGCTGCTGCTCGAGCTGGTTGTCGAGCGAGGACCGGAGCACGGGGGCGGTGAACGTGTCCACTTCGCCGACGACCGTCACCGTGATCGCCCCGTCCTCACCGGTGGAGGTCGAGAGCGTGATCACGTCGTCGAAGGGTGCCTCCGTGCCCTCGGTCGACACGTCGTGCTGCCCTTCGGCAGGCAGGTCGGATGTGGTCACGGGCTGAGCTCCTCTCAACGGCAGTGCCCGGCGGCACGACCGCCCGGTCAATCTACCGCTGCGCGGCCCCCCGGTGTCGTGGCCCCCGGACACGTTCGTCTGCGGACGTGTCCGTCCGGGCGTGGTGCGACCCGGTCGGCCGCGGCTGCATGCTCAACCGCCGTCCCACGGTAGGTCAACGATCGGGGAACTCGCCAACCGACTCCGCCGACCGGGGGACCGCGGTCGAGCAGGGGCTCAGTCGATCGTGTGGACGGCGGCCTCCTCGGGCCCCTCGCCGCCGGCCGGCCGGTCGCCGGTGGCCTCGACGTCGTCGGCGGTCCGGTTGGTGCCCGAGTCCGACTCCGGCGTCGTCGAGGTGTCCTGCTCGAGTTGCATCGAGGCGCGCTGGGGGTCCTCGGCGGCCCGGACGCCGGGCTGCACGTCGGGGACCTCGCGGTCGAGGCGACCGGAGAGCGACTCACCCTGCGACTGCTCGAAGGCCGTGGTGCCGAAGTCGACGCTGGCGCCGGGGTCGTCGCCGGGCACGGGGGCGAACTGCGGGTCCTCCGCGGTGGCCTGCGTGGGGGAGTCGTCCTGCGAGGTCTCCGGGATGCCCTCGTCCTCGGGGAAGACGTCGCGGGCGGTCTGGCCCTCCGGCTGCGTCATGGGGTGCCTCCTCCTGCGCGGTGGGTCCGCGCGCTCTCGTGCGGCCGGGGGACCGGCCGGGGCTGCCCTCCGCCTACCCGCCGCTCCGGCCGCCATGCGTGAGCCGGCTCGCACGGCGGACCGGACCCGTTCCGCATGGCTCTCCCGGGCCGGGGGTAGCGCGGGTGCATGGCGATCGCAGACGAGCTGCAGCGGATCGGTGCCCCGGTCCGCCGCTGGGCCCGCACCCAGAAGGACGAGTACTCGCGGGGCGAGCCGCGCCCGCTCGGCGGGGACCTCGGCGCGATGGGGGTGTACCTGGGCCTGGTGGCGACCGGTGTCGCCGCCGTCCGCGCCGCCGGACGGGAGCTGCCGGACCGGATCCCGCCGGGGGACGTCGCGCTGCTCGCGGTCGCCACCTTCCGGCTGGCCCGCCGGATCGCGAAGGACCCGGTGACCAGCCCGCTGCGGGCGCCCTTCACCTCGTTCCAGGGGCCCTCGGGGCACGCCGAGGTCGCCGAGGAGGTGCGCGAGCACGGCGGCGTCAAGCACGCGGTGGGCGAGCTGCTCACCTGCCCGTTCTGCCTGGCCCAGTGGGTGGCCACCGGCCTGGTGTTCGGCTACGCCACCCAGCCGCGGGCCACCCGGCTGGTGGCGCTCACCATGACGCTGGTCGCCGGCTCCGACATCCTCCAGTTCGTCTACGACGCGATCCAGAACGGCGCGCTCGCGCCCAGTGAGGACGAGGCCGAGGGCGTGCGCTAGATCGCTCGTCCGGAGGAGGAGGGGGTCGCTCGACCTGCCGCCGGGCGCGTCGCGGACCTATCCTGCGATCTTGACCGGCAGGCCTTCCCCGCCCGCGGTCGTCACGGGCGTCGGGAGGAGCGGACCATGCGGTCGATCTGGCGCGGGGCGGTGTCCTTCGGCCTGGTCAGCATCGGGGTGAAGCTGTACACGGCCACCGAGGACCACGACATCCGGTTCAACCAGGTGCACGTCACCGACGGCGGCCGGATCAAGTACAAGCGGGTCTGCTCGATCGACGGCGAGGAGGTCGAGTACTCCGAGATCGCGAAGGGCTACGAGCTCCCCGACGGGCAGCTGGTGGTCCTCACCGACGAGGACTTCGAGGAGCTGCCGCTGACCACCCGGCGGGAGATCGACGTCCTCCAGTTCGTCGACCAGGACGAGATCGACCCCATCCACTTCGAGAAGACCTACTTCCTCGAGCCCGACGCCTCCGCCGTCCGCCCCTACGTGCTGCTGCGCGACGCGCTGGAGAACGCGGGCCAGGTGGCGATAACCAAGATCGCCATCCGGCAGCGGGAGTCGCTGGCCGCGCTGCGGGTGCGCGAGGGCGTCATGGTGCTGCACACCATGCGCTGGCCCGACGAGATCCGCCGTCCCGACTTCGCCTTCCTCGACGAGGACGTCGCGGTCCGGCCGCAGGAGCTGCAGATGGCCGAGGCGCTGATCGGTTCGATGACCGGCGACTTCGACCCGGCCGACTTCACCGACGACTACCGCGAGGCGATGACCGCCCTGCTGGAGGCCAAGCAGACCGGCGGCGAGGTGCAGCCGCTGCCGGAGACCGCCGACTCCGGCGCCGCCGTCGTCGACCTGATGAGCGCCCTGCGCCGCAGCGTGGAGGCCGCCCGCGGCGGGCCGGCCGCCGAGGAGGAGCCGCCGGCCAAGCGGGCGCCGGCGAAGAAGGCGGCCGCGAAGAAGGCACCGGCGCGCCGGGCCGCGGCGGCCGAGGACGAGCCGGAGGAGGCCCCGGCCCGCACGACGGCCCGCAAGACGACGGCGAAGAAGGCCACCGCCGCGAAGAAGGCGACCGCCGACAAGCAGCCGGCCAAGCGCGCCCGCCGCACCGCCTGAGGTGCCGGGCCGGGGACGGCGGGGCGACCCGCTCGCGGAGTACCGCGCCAAGCGGGACCCCGCCCGCACCGCCGAACCCGTCCCGCCGGCCGGCCGGCCGCTGCCCGCGGGCACCGGCGACACCTTCGTCGTCCAGGAGCACCACACGCCCCGGGGGACCGGGGACCGGGTGCACTGGGACGTCCGCCTGGAACGGGACGGCGTCCTGAAGAGCTGGGCGGTCCCCAAGGGGCCGCCCACCGTGCCGGGGCCGGGCCGGCTGGCCGTCCCGACCGAGGACCACCCAATGGAGTACGCCGCGTTCGAGGGCGCCATCGCCGCCGGCGAGTACGGCGGCGGCGAGGTGCGCATCTGGGACGCCGGCCGGTACGCCACCGAGAAGTGGGCCGACGACCACGTCACCGTCGTCTTCGACGGCCGGCGGCTGCGCGGCCGCTACGTGTTCTTCCGGCTGGCCGACGGCACCTGGAACCTGCGCCGGCTCGACCCCGCCCCGCCGCCGCCCCCGGTCGAGGTGCCCGCCCCCATGCTCGCGACCGCCGGGGAGCTGCCGCCCTCCGCGCAGGACGCGCAGTGGGGCTACGAGTTCAAGTGGGACGGCGTCCGGGCGATCGCCGTGGTGCAGGCGGGCACGCTCACCCTCTGGGCGCGCAGCGGCACGGACATCACCGTCCGCTACCCCGAGCTGGCCCGGCTGCCGGTGCAGCTGGCCGGGCACGACGCCGTCCTCGACGGTGAGGTCGTGGCGATGGACGACCGGGGCCGGCCCGACTTCGGTGCCCTGCAGGGCCGGATGCACCGCACCGGGCCCGAGGTGCACCGGATGGCCGCGGCCGCGCCGGTCACCTACCTCGTCTTCGACCTGCTCGCGCTCGACGGCGCGGAGCTGCGGGACCTGCCCTACGCCCGGCGACGGGAGCGCCTCGACGCCCTCGGCATCGGCGGCGAGCGCTGGGTGGCCACCCCGTGGTTCCGCGGCGACGGCGCCGCGGTGCTCGAGGCCAGCCGGGACAACGGGCTGGAGGGCATCGTCGCCAAGCGGCTGGACTCGCCCTACCGCCCCGGCTCGCGCGGACCGGACTGGCGCAAGGTGAAGAACGTCCGCACCCAGGCGGTCGTCGTCGGTGGCTGGCGGCCGGGGCAGGGCCGCCGCGCCGGGGGAGTGGGCTCGCTGCTGGTCGGCCTGCACGACGACACCGGCCGGTTCGTGTTCGCCGGGCACGTCGGCACCGGCTTCACCGCGCAGGCCCTGCGCGACCTCGAGCAGCTGTTCGTCCCGCGCGCGACCAACCCCTTCGAGGGCGCCCTGCCGCGCGAGGTGACCCGCGACGCGCGCTGGGTGGAGCCCGAGCTGGTCGGTGAGGTGGCGTTCGCCGTCTGGACGGCGGACGGTCGGATGCGGCACCCGTCCTGGCGGGGCCTGCGCGACGACATCGCCGCCGAGGACGTGGTCGAGGAGTGGTGAGCGTCAGGTGAGCCGGCAGCTGGTGCGGGTGGACGGGCGGCAGCTGCACGTCTCCAACCTGGAGAAGGTGCTCTACCCGGAGGTGTCGTTCACCAAGGCGCAGGTCATCGACTACTACGTGCGGATCGCGCCGGTGCTGCTGCCGCACCTGTCCGGGCGGCCGGTGACGTTCACCCGATGGCCGGACGGCGTCGAGGGGCAGGCGTTCTTCGAGAAGAACAGCGCGCGGCACGCACCCGACTGGGTGCGGCGGGTGACCGTCCCGAGCCCCGGCAGCTCGCGCGGCCGGGAGACCCTCGACATGGTGATCCTGGAGACCGTCGCCGACCTGGCCTGGGCGGCCAACCTCGCCGCGCTGGAGCTGCACGTGCCGCAATGGCAGGTCGGCAGCAGGCTGCAGCCGGCGCTGCCCGACCTGCTCGTGCTCGACCTCGACCCCGGCCCGGACGCCGGCATCGTCGAGTGCTGCGAGGTCGCCGAGCGGCTGCGCGCGCGGCTCGTGGACGACGGCCTGGACCCGGTGGTGAAGACGTCGGGGTCCAAGGGGATGCAGGTGTACGCGCCGATCCGGGTGACCGACCGCGAGCACCCCAGCCGGTACGCGAAGAAGCTGGCGCAGGAGCTCGCCGCCGAGACGCCCGAGCAGGTGGTCTGGCGGATGGAGAAGGTGCTCCGCCCGGGCAAGGTGCTCATCGACTGGAGCCAGAACAACCCCGCGAAGACGACCGTCGCGCCCTACTCGATGCGGGCCCGGCCGGACGCCACGGTGTCCGCGCCGATCGGCTGGGACGAGGTCGAGGCGGTGCTCGACGGCGCCGACCCGGGGGATCTGCGCTTCCGCACCGAGGACGTGCTCGCCCGCGTCGAGGACTACGGCGACCTGTTCGACATCGCCGGCACCGAGCGCGCCGTCCTCCCACCGGCATGAGGGGCAGAAGTGGCCATTTCTGCCCCTCCGGGCGAGGTCGCTCGGGACGCCCGGGCGGGCCTGGCATCCTCGCTTCCCGTGTCCGTTGCTGAGCTGCCGTCCCTGGGTCCGCGCGACGACCGGTCGACCGACGTGGGGCGCCTCGTCGTCCGCTGCCCCGACCGGCCCGGGATCGTCGCCGTCCTGTCCCGGCTGCTGGCCGACATCGGGGCCAACATCACCGAGTCGCAGCAGCACTCCTCCGACCCGGTGGGCGGCACGTTCACGCTGCGGCTGGAGTTCTTCCTCGCCGACCTGGCCGGCCGCCGCCACCAGCTGGAGGGCGCCCTCGAGCTGCTGGGCCGCGAGTGGCAGTTCACCTGGCGGCTGACCGAGGCGGCGTACCGGCCGAAGCTGGCGGTGTTCGTCAGCAGGACCGACCACGTGCTGCAGGAGCTGCTCTACCGGGTGGGGTCGGGCGACCTGCAGGCCGAGATCGCCGCCGTCGTCTCCAACCACCCCGACCTCGAGCCGGTGGCGCGGGCGCACGGCGTGCCGTTCCACCACGTGCCGGTCACTCCCGAGACCAAGGCCGAGGCCGAGGCCCGGGCGCTGGAGCTCATGGGGGACGTCGACCTGGTCGTGCTGGCCCGGTACATGCAGATCGTGTCGGCCGAGTTCTGCGCCCGGTTCCCGGAGCGGCTGATCAACATCCACCACAGCTTCCTGCCGGCGTTCGTCGGCGCGAACCCGTACCAGGCGGCGCACGACCGCGGCGTGAAGCTGATCGGGGCGACCGCGCACTACGTGACGCCGGAGCTCGACGCCGGGCCGATCATCGAGCAGGAGGTGGCCCGCGTGGACCACCGCGCCACCGTCGAGGACATGCGCCGCATCGGCCGCTACGTCGAGCGCCAGGTGCTCGCGCAGGCGGTGACCTGGCACGTCGAGGACCGCGTCATCGTGGAGGGCCCGCGGACCATCGTCTTCGCCTGAACGGACTCTCCGCGCCGAGCGGCCGGAGGGGCAGAAATGGCCATTTCTGCCCCTGGGTCACTCCCCGCGGCGGCGCTTGCGGTCCTGGTCGGCGAGGAACCGCTCGAACTCCGCGCCGATCTCGTCGCCGCTGGGCACCTCGCCGACGTCGCTGAGCAGGTCGTTGCCCTCGCGCGCGGCGGCGAACTGGTCGTACTGCTGCTCCAGGGCCGCCACGACCGCGGTGTTCTCCGGCGAGCGGCCGATCTGCTCGTCGACCTCGGTGCGGTGCGCCTCGGCCGCCTCCCGCATCGCCTCGGTCGGCAGGTGCAGCCCGGTCAGCTGCGAGACGTGCTCGAGCAGGGTGAGGGACGCCGCCGGGAAGGTGGTCTGCGCCAGGTAGTGCGGCACGTGCGCGGCGACGCCGAGCGCATCGACCCCGGCCTCACCCAGCCGCAGCTCCAGGAGCGCCGCGACACTGCCGGGGATGCGCAGCTCGCCCCAGTAGACGGGGTAGGACTCGATGAGCTGCCGGCGGGTGGCGTGCGCGGTCACCGTCACCGGCCGGGTGTGCGGCACCGGCATCGGGATCGCCTGCAGCGCCACCACCGAGGTGACGCCGAGCCGCTCGACCAGCCGGCCGACGGCGGCCACGAACCGCTCCCACGCGAAGTCCGGCTCGGCGCCGTGCAGCAGCAGGAACGGCTCGCCAGCGTCGTCCTCCACGGCGTAGACCGCGATCTCCGGCGGGGTGAAGCCCTCGTAGTGGTCGGCGTTGAACGTCATCCGGGGCCGGTGGGCCCGGTAGTCGACCAGGGCGTCGACGTCGAACCGCGCGATCACCTGGTGCGGGAGGCTGGCCAGCAGGTGCGCGCCGGCCAGCGCGCCCGCGTGCGCGGCGTCGAACTCGCCGGCCAGGTCGTGGACCAGCACCAGGCCCCGGCGCTCGGCGGCGTCCCCGACCTCCGCCTCGCGGGCGAGGAACGGCTCCGCCTCGGGGAGCAGCTCGACGAGCTCCTCCGGCTGGTGCGCCACGGTGGTGCCTCCTCTGATCCGGACCTACGCCACGTCCAGCCCCCGGACGGGTGCCCGCATTCCCGCGGTCACCCGGCCGGGGCTCACTTCCCCAGACCCTCCTGGGACGGGCGGCCGGTGCCCTCGGGAGCGGGCGGCGCCACCTGCTCCCTCGTGACCTCGGCGCCGTGCACGTCGCCGGAGACCTGGGGCCGGGTGCCGTCGTCGGCCACCTCCGGCGACCGGGCGTCGAGCTGGTCGCGCGCGTACCGGTAGACGACGGCGATCAGCGCCGCGACCGGCACCCCGAGGAACGCCCCGGTGATCCCCGCGAGGCTGCCGCCGGCGGTCACCGCCAGGATCACCACCGCCGCGTGCAGGTTGAAGCCGCGGCCCTGGATGATCGGCTGCAGGACGTTGCCCTCGAGCTGCTGCACCAGCAGCACGATGCCGAAGACGATCAGCGCCACCGTGAAGCCCTCGTCGACCAGCGCGATCAGCACCGCGAATGCGCCCGCGACGAACGCACCGATGATGGGGATGAACGCGCCGAAGAAGGTCAGGACGGCCAGCGGCAGCACCAGTGGGACGTCGAGGATCCACAGCCCCAGTCCGATGAAGAAGGCGTCCACCAGGCCGACCAGCGCCTGCTGCCGGATGAACTCCGACAGCGTGTTCCACGTCTTCTGGGACAGGGCCGCCACGTGCGGCGCGGCGCGGCTGCCGGTCTGCGCGGACAGCCACGGCACCCAGCGCGGGCCGTCCTTGATGAAGAAGAAGGCCAGGAACAGGGCGAGGATCAGGTTGATCAGCCCGTTGCCGATCGCCGTGGCGCCGGTCAGCGCCGCTCCGGCGATGTTCTGGGCGTTGCTCTGCAGCGAGTTGATGGCGTTGTCGACGGCCTGGCCGATCTGGTCCTCGCCGAGGTTGAACGGCGGCCCCGCCAGCCACTCCTGCACGCGCTGGAGTCCGCTGGTCGCCTGGTCGGTGAGCTCGCCGACCTGGTCGGCGACCGAGGGCGCGATGGCGGCGATGATCCCGCCGAACAGCGCGAGGGCGGCGAGCAGGACGACGGAGGCGGCCAGTGCCGGCGGCCAGCGGTGCCGGCGCAGGAACCGGGTCGGGGGCCACAGCACGGTGGCGAACAGCAGGCCGAGCACGATCGGCAGCAGGATCACCCACAACTTGCCCAGGACCCAGAAGAGGACCCAGGCGGCCGCCGAGATCAGCAGCAGCTGGGCCGACATGATCGCCACCGCGCGGATCGCCTTCCGCATCCGCGGGCCGCGCTCGGGGGACGGCGCCGGCGCGGACGTCTCCGCGTGCGCCACCCCCTCCGGCTCCCGTCGTCCGGCGGACGTCCCGGGGGACCCCGCTGGGTCCTGCCCCGCGGAGCGGCCGGACGGGCGCAGCCTCAGTCGATCGATCACGACACAGGGATGTCCGCTGCGGGCCGGTCGGAAACGATCTTCGGGCCGTCGTCGTAGCGTCGGGGCATGCCGAAGACCGCCACCGCCGACCGGGTCGACCGCACCGCGCTCGAGGAGTTCCTCCGTCCGCGGCACCGGGCGGTCCTCGTCACCCGCCGCGCCGACGGGGGCGTGCAGCTGTCCCCGGTCACGTGCGGGCTCGACGCCGCGGGCCGGGTCGTCGTCTCCACCTACCCCCAGCGGGCCAAGGTGGCCAACGCCCGGCGGGACCCGGCCGTCTCCCTCTGCGTCCTGTCCGACGACTTCGACGGCCCCTGGGTGCAGGTCGACGGGCAGGCCGAGGTGCTCGACCTGCCCGAGGCGCTCGAGCCGCTGGTCGAGTACTTCCGGTCGATCAGCGGGGAGCACCCGGACTGGGACGAGTACCGCGCCGCGATGACCCGCCAGGGCAAGTCGCTGCTGCGCATCACGGTCGAGCGCTGGGGCCCGGTCGCGACCGGCGGCTTCCCGCCCGACGTCGCCGCGCGGATGTAGGTCCTGGCCCGGACCGGGGAAAGCTGTCAGGCTTGCCCGGTGCCGTTCGTGCTGACCGTCGCGGCCTGCGACGACGGCGCCCCCGCCCGCCGACCGGACGGGGTCGGCGTGGTCCTCGAGCAGACGGCGGACGGCGAGTGGCACGGCGCCGTGCGGGATCCGGCGGCCGTGGTCGACGTCGTCCTCGGCCTCGTGCGGGCCTCCGGCTGGTGCGTGGGCGTCGGTGCCGGGCCGCCGGCCGACGGCGCGCGGACCGGCGCGGTGGTCCTCAGCGCGCGCCGCGCGGTCGACGCGGCCCGCCGG